>NZ_JBHVDX010000007.1:0-104246 GCF_042802555.1 Streptomyces sp. NPDC057474
TGCGTCAACTGCCCGCGCTCAGACTCGTCGAGGATCAGGTCGGCCTTCGGCCGGCCGATCCAGCCGGCGTCCTCAAGCCCGGCCATCCGCTCCGCGGCGAAAGCCCGACGCCACTTGCCGACCGTCTTGGCCTGGACACCGACGAGCCGTGCGACACCCGCGTTTGACATGCCGTCAGCACACGCCAGGATGATGCGGGCCTTCTCGGCCGAGCGCCGGTGCGGCGATTCCGTCCGGCGCACCAACTCGGCGCGCTCAGCCTCGGACAACGTGATCGCCACAGCAGAAGGCCCCGAATGCGACATGCCAACAGGGTACTTACTAACCCTGAGGATTTCTGGCGCATCACACTAGTTGGCACCAGGCCACGTTCACGACCTGCACTGATGCCAAGTAGCTTCAGTGGCCGGAGTCGCAGAATCAGCGAAATAGTTGGCACTTTGGTACAGCACAGGTTATGAGGCGTTTGTCGCCATAGCGGGGCCAGAGATCTTCGGCAGCGACCGCGGCCCGGCTGTTGGAGCGAGGGGCGCTGGTGAACGGGAAGCCGCTCGCCGAGTCCCGCATCGTGATCGGCGCCGCCCGCACAGTCCAGGGGGACGCGTACGCGCGCAGCTGGAGAAGTGGCGCCTCACGGACATCCCCGTGGACACTGCCAACCGTCTCCAGGGCCATGAGTTCGACATCACCCTCGTCTGGCACCCGCTCTCCGGCCGCCAGGTCGCCTCCGCCTTCCATCTGGAGACCGGCCGCCTGTGCGTCCTGCTCTCCCGCCGCTCTTTCGCCGGCATCGTCGTGGCCCGCGCTGGCATCACAGACCTCTTGGACCGGCATTCCCGCAGCAGCCCGGTCTACCTCGACGTTCCTCCGAAGCCTGAGCGGTGGTGCGGCATCACCAAGGACGAGCAAGAGACCTCGCCCTGGTCGAGCGGTCCTCTGATCGGCAATGCAAGTAGCCCGGTCATCCACTTCGGGAAGAGCTGGAACATGGCCGAGGAAGCGTCGGCCTACGCGGCAGACCTGGCGAACTCGATGGGGCTGGTCTGTTTCGACGTGCAGCAGAACCGGCTCAGGCTCTGAACAGGCCGACCAGTTGT
Source organism: Streptomyces sp. NPDC057474 (assembly GCF_042802555.1). Classification (NCBI taxonomy): domain Bacteria; kingdom Bacillati; phylum Actinomycetota; class Actinomycetes; order Kitasatosporales; family Streptomycetaceae; genus Streptomyces; species Streptomyces sp. NPDC057474. Next base: position 1,098 of record NZ_JBHVDX010000007.1, read on the forward strand.
CGGTAGCCGATGAGGGCGGAGGCGATGCCGACCAAGGCGAGAAAGTGTTCCGCCTTCGCTCGTAGCGGCGGTGGAGGCGTCGGCCGCCAGCCAGGACACCGTTCTCTCGACCACCCAGCGGTGCCGGCGAGGACACCCTGTTCCACAGCCGCGATGATCGCATCCGGTTCGGCCAACTCCTGGAGCTCGACTGCGACGCCGCGATCGACGAAACAGTGGGGATTCCGCAAGAACCCGCCCCGAAGCCGAGCGTGAGCGGGCCGGCTGAGGGACTGTGGGAGTTGCCGGGATGAAAGCACACGTGTTGCACGAGCCAGAATTGGAGTTCCGCGCCGGAAACCGGCACATCGACCCCCGCCACGGCATCAGCGTGTTCGGCCCCGCCGGGTCACGTCCCCTGTGATGGTGTAGGCGATCAACCGTCCGTAGCGTTCAGGGTGTTGGGGAGTGCGCGGGTGGTGTGGTCGGCGTGTTCGTCGGCGTAGATGGCCGTCATGCTGGCTTCGGAGAGGTAGCGGCGGGGGAGGCGAGGGACAAGGTGCTTGAGACGGGAGCAGAGGGCGTTATGGCCGCCAGGCGCCTCGGTAACGAGACCCTCGACCGAGCCAGATCGGTGACGGGCAAGCTCTCCAGCGGGGCCGAGCGACTGCTCCGTCGGCGCGGGGACGACGAGGAACGCGCCGAGGAAGGCTGAGACGCCGGCGAACATGCGCCGGCGGCGGGCCGGTCGCTTCGGCTCTACACTCCAACGTCGCTGTCACCCCGAGCTGCCACGCACCGCTCCGGCCGATGCGACCGCCGCGTGAAGCCGGCCCCGCGCCATGAGCGTCGCGGGTGGGAACGTGATGCGCTGACAGCCTTCTTCCGGATCCGCGGGAGCCTCATCCGTCGGACCGTCTGCGCACGTATGGGTGACCTTCCGGGTGGGGCTAGGCCTTCACGGACGCGGTCTACCTCGCCTGTCGACACTGTCAAGTGACTTTGGTTCGAGTCAACGCACGCCCGTGGTCACCAGGAGGACGGAGGTGAGGTGCGGGTGATCACGGCAGGAAGCTGCCCGCTCTCGATCACCTGCCGCGGCAGCGACAACCCGAAATGCTCACCGACGACCTCCAACACCCGGCGCCTTTCCTCGGCAGGCGACAGCTCCTCGTCCTCGCCGAGCAGGTCATCGATGCTGTCTTCCGGCGGGATGACGCAGGCCGCTTCCAGCGCCGGGCGCAGCAGGTCGGGTTGGGCTCCGGCGGGGTCGTAGCCGAACCCCAACTCGAAGTGCAGCTGCACCTCACCGTCGGCGAGGTACCTGAAGAAGGAAGGCGGATCGTCCGGCCGTGGGTCGAAGATCAGCACCTCGGCGCCGCGGGACACTGCCGGGTCCAGGGACCAGCCTTCACTGCCCCCGCACTCCACGATGAACGACCAGTCGCCGCTTCGGCCGATGCGGCCGACGCAGTAGATCTGCGTGAGGTCGACCATGCGGGACGCTTCCTGGATGGTGCGGGCAGTCCCGATCTCGACAGGCTCATGGTCGGCCATGCGTTCGGCCAGCTGCTGGGGGCTGAGGCCGCGGGCGCAGGTGATGTACAGGTCGGTGGCGTTCAGGTTCGGGCTGCGCCAGGCATCGGCGATCCATGCAAGGTTGTCGGACATTGCCGTCTTCTCCCTCCGTACACGACATGGGGCCGGTGGGGCACAGCGAGAACCAGCGCTGTGCCCCACCAGCGGTCAGCAGCCTGTCACGGCTTGGGTACCGTGCAGGTCACGGTCACCTTGGACGCGTCGCAGTGCGCGAACTGGGGGAAGGCCACCCAGTACGGGTCCTTGTCCAGCATCCGGTACTTGGTCGAGAAGGCGGAGCTGAACGCTCCTCCCATCGAGGTGGAGTTGATCCATCCCGACATGGCCGAGCGGCCGCACTTCTCCGTCCACTTCGGAGCTGCTCCACGGATGTCGTCGTACAGGTGCCATTCGCCCTGTTTGACCCGGGTGGCATAGGTCTGCACGCAGTCGTTGCCGATGTCGACCTCGTTCATGCCGCCCATGCTCGTGGGCATGCCGCCGGAGTTGTAGGTGGATGCGTAGGCGAACTCGTCGCACGACGCCTTGTCGGTCGAGCTGATCTCGGTCACGGCGGTGGCGTCCGGGTTGCCGAAGGTGGCCGCCCAGCCGTCAGGGCAGATCACCTTACGGTTGTCGTCCGGGTCGCGGCCGGGTGCGTTCTTCGACGCGGCGGGCAGGTAGAACAGCGGCTTGTTGGCCGACTCGCTGCCGGGGTGGGTGGGCAGCTTGGCCTGGATCAACCACGCGTGGGCGACGGCCGGCGGCGTCTTGGCATAGTTCATCACCCACGTCGGGATGTATTTGTGGAAGGTGCAGCCCGGCGTGGTCGAGGAGACCTTGTCGCAGCGGATCTGCGCGCCATCGGCCTGCCAGCGCGTCGCAGCCGGGTTCGCCACCGGCGAGTAGGCGGTGATCTTCGTGGAAAGGTCGAGTGTGTCGGCGTTGTTCTGGGCGTTCCAGGTGTGGTCGATCTTCCCGACCGCCGAGTGTGAGAGCGGGTCCGCGCCCACCCACTCCAGCGCCCCGTCCCACGACTGCGGACCGTTCGAGCAGCGGTCGGCGAGGAGGCAGTCGAACTCCACGTTCAGTGTCACCGACACGAACTTCGGATCGATCGACACCGGCACGAGGGTGATTTGCTGGGTGAACGTCGCCGAGTTCCCCGCGAGCTTCACCTCTTGGCCGACGGCCCACGAGGCGTCCAGGACCTCACCGGTGGGCTTGCCTTCCTTGACGACGATGCCCTGGTACTCGTAGGTGAAGCTTCCGATACACGCCTCGTACCGCTTGATGTGCGAGTCGAGGAGGTTCGCGCACCAGTCGACCAGGCTCGGCAGCGCCGCCGTCCCCTTCGTGCCGTTGGTGAGGGCGTCGCGGGTGGCCTTGCTGTCGTCCGGCACCAGCCGCGAACACGGCTGAATTCCCGTCTTCTTGTTCAGCGTGCCGCAGTTCCAGCCCTCTTCGGCGCTTCGGGCGACGGGTGGAACGGTCGGGGCGACCACGGCCATGGACGGCTGTGCGATCTTCTGCGGATCCTGGTGGGCGTCCTGATCGACCACCGCAGCGTCCTTGTTCGGCTCGGGCAGGGTGATGTTCACCGCCCGGCCACGGGTGTGGAACTTCGCCCATGACGACCAATTGGTCTCGTACAGGCTGCCGTCGAAGGCACTGGTGCGGAAGGCGTAGGTGGTGTTCGCCTTCAGGTCGCCGTACCTGAGGGTGACCGACGCCCTTCCGCCGGACATCACGAAGTCGGACACCACCACGCCGTACGCGGCGGGTTTGCCGGTGTCCGGGTCGGTGAGCTGGACCTGGTCCTTCGGGTGCCGTCGGCGTTCGTCGTATAGACCTGGAAGGTCAGGTTCGACGCGTCGCCATCGGCGTCAGTGACAGTGTTGCGCAGCGTGACGTTGGTGCGATTGGCCTGCCACACGCCGGCCGAGTCCTTGGTGAACGGCTGGCCGGCCTCGAGATTCTTGCCGGAGACAGGCCGGTTGCTGTTGGCCAAGGTGAGGGTCTCCGGGCCCGCCGCGGGCCGGGAGGACGGGGCGTAGTCCCAATCGGGAGTGCCGTCACCGCTGTCGGCCGCGGTGGCCACCCCGCCGGATCCCAGGAGCAGGATCGAGCAGGCGCCGACGGCGAGTTTCGACCGAATGCGTCTTCTGGATGTGCGTAACAAGAGAAGTTCCCCCTCTGGCCCCGCCCATGTGTCCCTCTGAGCGAGGCTCGTCGGTTTGATTCTTCGCACAAAAGTTCTACGAGCACTCAACCTGGGATGGCAAGGTCATCAACCGGGGCACACGCCACGAACTGCATGTGGCGGATGTGACGATGGACACGGTTGTGCGCCACGGGGTCACGATCCTGCGAGGGGGCTGTGAAGGTGTCTGGGTGTGTTGAAGGCGCGTCGAAGTTCAACATCGAAGCGGCGTCGGCGAGTTCAATGCCTCGCGGAGGAACTGGCGTGACTGGCCCACGACTTCATCTTCATCGGGGGCCGTCCGGGAGGAGCGACCGTCGAGAGCACCCCACGCTGGAAAGACGCCGCACGGCGGAGGGGCGATCACGCGTCGGCTGCCGGAGAGAGGTACGTCCGAACGGTCTTGCCGCTGGGCGGGCAGGGAACGCAGTCCCAGTGGTCGGCGAGGGCGGTGACGAGGGACAGGTCGCGTCCGCCGGGGCGGAGCGCGTCGGGTTCGGTGTCAGCCGGAGGGATGTGCGGGTGGAGGTCCCCGCGGGGGTCGGTGACTTCGATGCGGACACGGCCGGTGGGTGGTTCGAGGACGAGCGTGAGCCGGAAGTCGTGGCCGGGTAGGCGGCCATGGAGGACGGCGTTCGCGGCGAGCTCCGCTACGACGAGTTCGGCACGCTCCGTGAGGTCCTGCGGGGCGCCCCAGGGGTCACGTCCCCTGTGATGGCGTAGGCGATCAACCGTCCGTAGCGTTCGGGGTGTTGGGGAGTGCGCGGGTGGTGTGGTCGGCGTGTTCGTCGGCGTAGATGGCCGTCATGCTGGCTTCGGAGAGGTAGCGGCGGGGGAAGGCGATCCATTCGTCGTGCATCTCGCTGAGCACGGCGGTGACCAGCCGTTCGAGGGCTGGTGGGTTGGGGAAGACCTGCACGACGTCGGTGCGGCGTTTGATCTCGCGGTTGATGCGTTCCAGGGGATTTGAGGACTGGATCTTTTTCCAGTGGGAGATGGGGAAGGCGGCGAAGGCGGTCAGGTCCTCCTTGGCGTCCAGGAGCATCTGCCTGACTTTGGGGAACTGTTGTCCGAGCATGTCGGCGACCGCGTCGAGCTGGTGGTGGGCGGCCTGGGCGGTGGGCTGGATGAAGATGGTGCGGATGGTGGCTGCGACCATTTCGCCGGATCCCTTGGGTATCACGGAGAACACATTTCGCAGGAAATGGACACGACAACGCTGCCAGGCGGCGCCGAGCATGACCTTGCGGATTGCTGCCACCAGGCCGCTGTGGCTGTCGGAGATGACCAGTCGGACCCCGCCCAGGCCGCGTTCGCGCAAGGAGCGCAGGAACTCGCTCCAGAATGCTTCGGTCTCACTGTCCCCGACCATCACACCGAGCACCTCACGGCCGCCGTCCTCGCTGATGCCGGTGGCGATGACCACAGCTTGGGAGACGATCCGGTGGTTCACGCGCACCTTGCAGTAGGTCGCGTCGAGGTAGAGGTAGGGGAAGCGGCTGTGGTCCAGGGGTCGGCCGCGGAAGACGGTGAACTGTTCGTCCAGGTCGGCGCAGATCCGTGAGACCTCGCTCTTGGAGATGCCGCTGTCCGCGCCGAGCGCCTTGACCAGGTCGTCGACCGAACGGGTGGAAACCCCGTGCACGTACGCCTCCATGATGACGGCATAGAGCGCCTGGTCGATGCGGCGCCGGCGTTGAAGCAGGCTGGGGAAGAAGTTGCCGCTGCGCAGTTTCGGGATGGCCAGGTCCAGGTCGCCGGCTTGGGTGGCGAGAATCTTCTCGCGATGGCCGTTGCGGTAGCCGGTGCGGTCCTGGGTGTGCTCGTTCCACTGGGCACCGATCCGGCCGCTGATCTCGGTCTCGATCAGCTCCTGCAGCATGCGCTCGGCGACGTTGCGGACGAGCTCGATCCCGTCCGCCGTGCGTAGTGACTCCAGCAGGCGTTGCAGGTCAGACTGGGACAAGGCCATCGGGCACCTCCAGGGTTGAACTGGCCGTTCACCAGGGAGATTTGCACGGTGGCCTGCCCTATACGCAGGGAGCAGAGGCCCTCACCGGATGCACGCCCCGGGCACCCGCCCGCGCACACCCGCACAGTGATCGCCTACACCACCACGCGGGACGCCATCCAGCTCTCGTGCCTCACTCCCGTCACGCACGCCTACTACGTGAGATCGCCGACGCTCTGGACACCGAGTTCCAGCCAGCTGACCAGGCTCTAACGCCACACCCGGACACGCTCGACGTCATCAGCAACCGGCACACCAAACGCGGACAGCTCAACTACGCCGTCCCCGATGTCCTCCAGCTCCAGCGACGCATCCGCCGCTACAACGCCGAGACCGACATCGCCCACGGAGACATCGTCGCCTTGGCCCTCGACACCTGGCTCCGGGCGAAGGGCTACCCGCCCGATCCCGATCCCTCTTGCCCATGACCGGTGTCCTGCAAGTCGGCGGCCACGATGCGCCCTTTTCGCCATTCATTCAGGACCGCTTGCACCGTTGTTACCCATGTTTCAGAACTCGAAGTGCACCCACCGGGCGCGCCGCCGTCGGGGAGTTTCAACCTCAGGTGACCCAGTACTTGCCTCCCGCTACAAATCGGGAACACCCGTGCGAATTCAACGCCGCCTCGGGGGCACGAATTCACCTGACCGAATATGGCAGCTGCATGTTTGGCGGGAATACGCCTTTGTCTCCGCCTCCTGGACGCTCGTAGCCTTGTGGGATCTTGCGGCCTTGCCGTGACCTAAGTTCACCGTTCGGGGGATTCAATGGGAGATCAGCTGTCGCTCGCGACAGTGGCCACGTCAGCCATGCCTCAGGTATTCACGTTTCTCTTTGGCCGCCTCGGTGCTGTACTCGACCGCCGTCGCGGAAATGACACCGCGGCCTCGACCGAGCCGGCGACCTGCCCAGTCCTGGTTGAACCGGAAGCTCCCCTGCTCATTCACGACGAGGAGCTGACCGAGCAGCGGATTCGCCGGCTGGAAGCTATGGCCCGGGAATTGGCCGTCTACCACCGCAACCCCGCTCTGATTCGACACGATGACGAGCACCTGCTGCAAGCGATGAGTGAACTGCGCGACGACCTGGAGGCGATCTACGGGCAGCCTCTGTCCTTCACGGGCGAACGGCGTTCTGCACCGGGCGTGAGGGTCAGGCAGATCCTTGACGAAGTCGAGGCAGACGGGGTGGCCCGGGCAGTCAAGGTGGGACGGGTGACCGCCGAAGCGTCAGCCGACATCGAACAGCGGACCAGAGTTGTGCGCCAGGGCGGCGAGGTCACTGCACTCGAAATCGACGGCACGCTCGGATAGCTCTCGCAGTCCGAGCGGGATTCCGGGCGGCACACTACGGGGGTACGGGTGAACGATCAGCAGGACTATGGGCTGAGGCCACCTCACGAGAACGGCCAGCGGTCCGAAAGCCCTCGCTGGGGCGGGACCAGCTCCTTCACATCCACGGACACATCGCAGACGCCGGACACCGTACCGCCGGGCGCGGATGAGCAACTGGATGAGGAGCTGCAGGAGCGCCTCAAATACCTTCTGGACACGGAGGCGGTTAAGCGTCTCCGGCAGATGGCCCTGCTCAACCTGGGTGAAATGAACGCCCTGAAAGTCACGGCGAGTTTCGAAAACCCACTTGATCACAATGAATTTTCGGACACCTACCTCAATGCGCTGCGCACCGTTTACGTGCGCCCCGATGGAGGTGACTCGTTCGACGAAATCTATCAGTGGTGGAAGAATCCCGGATCTGTCGTGGTACTCGCCCAGAAGCCGAGCACGGGGCGCACGACCACCGCGTGCGCGCTCCTCGCGCAATTGCGGCATGAATTCCCGGCCGTGCGTGTGGGACCGCTCAGCTTCGGCGGTGGTCTGGAGTTCCCCTTGCGCCGCCTGCCGCAGGCGGAGAACCGCGGCTACCTGCTCGAACTCCCGCCTGATGAGGAAGGCTTCGAGATAGCCGACACGTTCGGTGCGACGATCGAGCGATTGCAGTACACGCTGAAACGTCGCAGTGCCCGGCTCGTGGTGCTGAGCACACCGGAGCAGTGGCGCCGCGTGGGCGGTGGTGCACCTGAAGGCATCAAACCCTCCCTGAGGGTGCCCTCGCCATTGGAAATCGCCCGCAAGTGGCTGGGCGCGGAAGGTCCACCTGATCTGCCGGTCGACCGATGGTTGACCGATGACGACATCATCGCCTTGCTGAATGGTCAGCCACCGGTGGAGACCCTGGAGATCGTCAGTCTCATTCTGGACGCGCACCATGCCAACGACAGCAACCTGCCCAACCTGGAGGCGCTGGCACGTAAACGGAAGAGCGGCGGTGACACACCGTTCGACCGGCAGGTTCTCAGCGTCATCGCGGCCCGCAACAACTGGCGTCCCCAGCTTCTGGCTTGGCACAAGGAGTCCGGCCGTACCAGCTTCCAGCGCAACTTCCTGCTGGCCTGCGCCACCTTGCGCGGAGCGTCCGTGGCGCACGTCTACGCCAGCACGGCCGACCTGGCATCCGTCTTCGGGGACGGTGACCCATCCCTGAAGGGACAGCAGGAACCCGGCGTCATCGAGATGGTCGACTCGATCAAAGCCGAACTGCTGGCCGACGACACCGTCACCTTCAACCGCCCCGAATGGGACGACGCGGCACTGGAGTACTTCTGGGTCGATCGGCCTCTGTCCCGGGTGAAGTTCCTGGAGTGGCTGGCCGACGCCCCCTTGAAGAAGCCCAAGGCCGCGCTCGAAACGCTCACTGACGCAGAACGGCAGACGATGGCCGAGCGCATCGGGAGCTTCGCTCTGCGGTGGGCGGTACGTCATCGTCGGCAAGAACCCCTGCGCCAGCTGGTCTGGCGCTGGCACAACACCCCGCTGTGGCCATCGGCCGTGGAACTCCTCACGTCAGCCTGTCTGCAGACGGCCAGCGCCTCCTACATCCACGAAATGCTGCTGCAGTGGGCCAGGACCGGCAACGCCGCCCAACAACTGGCCACCGTGCAGGTGTGCGCCGGGGAGTTCGGGGTCCTCCACACCGGCAAGGCGCTGCGGCGGCTACGCCATGCAGCCGGCTCGGGAGACCCAGAAGTACGCCGAGCGCTGCAAGGAGCCGTGCACAGTCTGTGGAGCGATCCCAGCGCGCGCCGCACTCTGTTCGGCTACGTCATCGACTGGTGCAGCGATGGTGGGACCAAGCTGGTAGCCGGGCAGGAAGCATTCAGGGCCCTGGCCGAGTCCACACACCCCGACGCTCCCACGCTCCCAGCCCTGCTCCCCCACAGCGACGAGGCGGAATTCACGGCTCCCGTCGCCGATCTGATCATCGGCTGGCGAGCACTCCTTCAAGGTACGGAAGGATTCGAGCGGGACGGCCAGGCATCGGCAGTCGTGCGTCTGTGGCTGGACGCGGCGCTCAGTCATCCCCACATACACGCTGACGTGCTGAAGGTCTTGAGCACAGCAGTGAAGCTCCCGGAGCAGGCCGACACGCCAGGCGAGAGCCCCCGCGACCGGCTGCGGGCAATCGCACGGCAATGGGCCAAGACCGCCGCCCTCCAGCAATCGGCAGGCCGCATCGAGCTCCCATCTGCCGGGCTGGCCCACCGCACCGTGTACACGGAGCTCACGCAACTACTCGACGACGGCATCATCGAGACCTTCCAGCAAGCCCTAAGCCAGGCCGGCAACGAGGAAGAGCCTGCATGATGCGACGCCGCACGCGCCGCGACAACCCTTCCGAGCTGGCCCGTCAGACGTGGACATCCGTCTTCCACGACCGCCCGGAAAGCCGTGATGCAGGCCTGTCATTCGATGCAGTCATCCGCGTTGAATGGCGTCACTCACCGCATGGTCCGACGAACCCGGACGCCCGCCATGCAGCAAGCCGCGTCGCACGGCTCCTGGTGGAAAAACAACTGGCCAGCGACTCAGTGCTCCGCATCGCAGCCGCCGAACAGGAACTCGCAGCAGCACTACGTGACCAACTACCCCTCCACCGTGACGGCATTGAACTACTCAAGGTCAGCGTGACCCTGCGCGTCGACGACGACGCAGCGGAACGCGCTCGCCTCATAGAGCGCGCCCGGCATGAGTTCGAACTCGACGAGATGGACCGCCGTCAGGCTCGCGCCCGCGTGGAGTTCCTGCGCGACGAACTCCTCGCGAATCCAGCAGCGGCACGCTTGTACATGCTGCTCCAACACTCCTCCCGCATCGGCGGCCCACCCGAGGGAAGCGATCCCGAAGAGCTGGTTCGGCAGATCCATCAGTGGCATCCGCATTCCCGCTGGGTGCTGATCGCCCAGACACTGCACACGTTCGTCGGCAGGCTCACTGAAGACAACGCGCAGGACTTTCTGAAAATCCTGCGCAGCGCGATGACCACACTCGGCCACCGGCACCTGGCCGAGGAGATCGCGGCCGCCGAGGAAGCGGAGTGAACCCAAGCCTGCTGCGCTGGGTACTGGACCCGCGCACGAGCCTGCTCGCCCGCCGCATCCGCAAGAACAGGGATCACGAAATGTCCCCGGACACAGCCTGGCGGCTGGCCCGGTTACGGCTGCACCCCGACGAGGTGCCCTACCGCAACCATGGGCACGGCCCGCCGTCTTGACCACCGCCGGCTGACCGGGCTCAGCGCCTTCACTCGCACCTTGCTGACGGCTTGAGCTCCGAATCACATCGGGTGTGACCGGGCTCGTTAGCCTCGCGCTTTCATGAAGCGTGCTGTCCGGCAGGTGATCAGGCAAGCAGAAAGTGCCTCTGACCAGCGAGAATGAGGATTGCTGAGGTCCTTGGTCCCGCCCCTGTCGGAGGCACTTTCCAGGTGAAGCAGCCTATCGGGTCCTATCCCCATGTCCTTGTCCGGGATGACGGCCGCGCCGTGGTCTCGCAGGCCGGTTCGGTCCTGCTGGTCGAAACGGTCCGCAAGACCGGCCTCGACCAGGCCATATCCGCAGCACTGGCCCCCTGGCGGAAGCCGCGGGCCGTCCATGACCCGGGCAAGATAATCGTGGATCTTGCGGTGGCGGTCGCGCTCGGCGGGGACTGCCTCGCCGACATCGCGATGCTGCGGGCCGAGCCGGCCGTGTTCGGGCCGGTCGCCTCCGACCCGACGGTCTCCCGTCTGGTCGACATCCTCGCCACCGCGGGCAAGGAAGCACTGACCGCTATCCGCAACGCCCGGTCCGAAGTACGCAGACACGTCTGGAAGTTGGCGGACGGCCGGGCTCCGGACGCCGGTGGGCAGGTGATCGTGGACCTGGACGGAGTCCTGGTCGTCGCCCACTCGGACAAGCAGGATGCCGCCCCGACCTGGAAGAAGACCTACGGTCACCACCCGCTGATGGGGTTCGTCGACCACGGGCCCGGCGGGACTGGCGAACCGGTAGCCGCTCTGCTCAGGCCCGGGAACGCGGGCTCGAACACCGCCGCCGACCACATCGCGACCGCTCGCCTCGCCCTGGCTCAACTGCCCCAGGAATACCGACGGGGGCGGCAGACCCTCATCCGCTGCGACTCCGCCGGCGGCACCCACGAGTTTGTGGCCTGGCTCGCCCAGCGGGGCCGATGGCTGTCGTACTCGGTCGGCATGGTGGTCACCGAGGCCATCCACCAGCACGTCCTCAAGATCCCGGCATCGGCCTGGACTCCGGCCATCGAGACCGGCGGTGAGGTCCGCGACGGTGCCTGGGTCGCCGAACTCACCGGGGACTTGATCGAGGGCTGGCCGAAGGGTATGCGGTTGATCGTCCGCAAGGAACGGCCGCATCCCGGGGCCCAGTTGAGAATCACGGACGCGGACGGCATGCGGATCACCTGTTTCGCCACCAATACTCCCGACCGGCCGATCGCCGAACTTGAGCTCCGTCACCGGCTGCGGGCCCGCGCCGAGGACTGGATCCGGGCCGCGCGATCGACCGGGCTTCGGAACCTGCCCCTGCACGACACCGCCCAGAACCAGGTCTGGCTGGAGATCGTCCAGCTCGCGCTCGACCTGCTGGCCTGGATGCCCATGCTCGCCCTGACCGGCCAGGCGAGGCTCTGGGAACCGCGGCGTCTGCGATTCCGCCTGTTCTCCGCAGCCGCCCAGCTCGTCACCACCGGCCGGCGCCGCATCCTCCGCCTCGCCCGTCACTGGCCCTGGACAGTTGAGATCACCACCGCTGTGGAACGGCTCATGCTGCTGCCGAACCCAGGCTGACCAGCGGATCCACCTGCCCCTGCGAGAAAGCGTCCCAGTCCAGAGCAGTGGAACCCGGCGTCCACCCGAGACGACACTCGGGCCCTCGGCCTGTCCGCCATCAGCCGCAGAAAGCGAAACGGTCCGCCGACTCCGTCCGCGGACCCTCAAGAAAGATCGAGGTTAGATCGCCCGTACGAATTCAGCTGCGGTTGCCAGCCCTGCCGAGGCCGCCTGCCAAGTGCAGTACTGGGACAGCCAGTTCGGTACGAGGGGCACCCTAACCGAAAGTCATCGGGTAACGACGAGTAATCCCCGGGCAACTCCTCCCACAGCATCCCAGCGAACGCCTCGAGTCGGCGGCGAAAAACAGAAGCGTGCCCAAGCGGGCTCCCCCATGCAATGAGGGCGTCAGCGACGTTTGACCTCGCCAGTCGCGTCAGCTGTCCGTGCGCCCGACGGACTGGGGCCGGAACAGATACGCGCAACACACGGACCACAACTCGGCGCTAAATGCGTCCCAGTCGCCGGTAGCAGTACCGGTGTCGAAGGTGTCGCCGTAGGTGGTGCGGCGGATGACAGTGTCAAGGATCAGTCGGTACGAGAAGTCGATGGCGCGCGCCGGATCCGGGTGATTGATCGCGTCGGCGTGGTGCATCAGCCCGGTGCGGTACCAGGCCGCGTAGTCCTGACTGATTTTCGCCATACGGTTGAGGCCGGCCTCGTCGAAGGCGCCGTAGCGGCCGAGCACATGAGTCGCCGGCTTCTGACTCAGGAAGCTCTCAACGACCCCGCCGATGGCAACCTGTACGGCTTCACTCGCATCGATCGCAGCCCAGTCGATCTGCCGACTCGCCAGTTCCTCGCGCGTCCGGTCGACGGCATCCAGCCAGCGGTCCTGAAGCGCGGCGAGCAGCTCCTCACGTCCATGGAAGCGGCGGTAGAGCAATCCGACGGACACGCCGGCGCGATCACACACCCTGGCCAGGGTGAAGTCGTGCCAGCCGTCCTCGGCAAGGATCTCGAACCCTGCATCCAGGACGCGCTCCAACGACTCCCGGCTGCGTTCCTGCTGCGGCTCTTTGACTCGTGACCCCATGCCCATCACACCGATTCTACGTGGGCGCGGACTGGTTGACACGCCTTTATAGCCACTGTACGTTGCGGCAAAACGCAAACGCTAATTAGCGTTCACCTTTACACGAGGAGTGAAGGTCCATGGCGCATACACGGTTTCACCTCGGCTACTTCACGAAGTTCGGCCCGCCCGCGTGGCGCGCCGAGACCGACCGCACCTTCGGCGGCGACTGGTGGGACGGACGCTATTTCGTCGACCTCGCCCGGCGACTCGAGTCGCGGTACTTCGACTTCCTGTTCCTCGAGGACTCGCTGAACGTCTCACGGACGTACAAGAGCTCGATGGAGGGCGATCTTCGCCACGCGATCTACTCCCCGAAGAACGATCCTCTGCAGCTTCTGCCGTTCCTGGCCGCGTCGACAGAACGGCTTGGCCTCATCGGGACAGCCTCGACGACGTTCTACCCGCCCTACCTGCTGGCCCGGCTCTTCTCCACCCTCGACTCGCTCAGCGGCGGCCGGGCCGGCTGGAACATGGTGACCTCAAGCGAGACCGATGCCGCACTGAACTTCGGCATGGAGAGCATGCCGCCCCCCATCGAGCGCTACGACCGGGCCGATGAGTTCGTCGACCTCGCCAAGGCGCTATGGGGCTCGTGGGAAGCGGGGGCGGTCGTCCGGGACGAGGCGGGCATGTACTCCGACCCGTCGAAGGTCAAGCCGGTCGACTTCGTCGGCAAGTACCACCGGAGCCGTGGACCGCTCAACACGGCCCCCTCGCCCCAGGGGTACCCGGTCCTCGGGCAGGCCGGCGCCTCAGACCGTGGCCGCGACTTTGCCGCCAAACACGCGGACCTCGTCTTCGCCCTGACAGGCAACGGTATCGAGGAGATGAAGGCGCTGCGCGAGGACATGCACGCGCGGGCCCGTCGCTTCGGACGCGACCCGCGCGAGCTGAAGATCTTCTGGGCCGCGTTCGTGAACATCACGGATGATCCGACGCCGAAGAAGCGCGGCTTCACCGACGCCCAGTTCGAAGCGATCGTCGCCTGGTGGTCGACGTTCTTCGATCTCGACCTGTCGCAGTTCGATCTCGACCAGCCGGTTCCGGACGACGCCTCGGCGCTCGGCCACACGAGCATGATGACTCAGCTCAAGCAGTGGGGGCGCGACGGCATGACGCTGCGCGAGGGGCTGACGGTGCTCGCACTCGGCTCGGACGAACTCGGACTCGTCGGCAGCGTGAAACAGGTGGCCTCCAACATCGTCGCGGCGATGGACGAGGTCGGCGGCGACGGCCTCATGCTCCTGTCGAACGACGTCGGCAACGAACAGTTCATCTCGTCGGTCGTCGACCAACTGGTGCCCGAGCTGCAGGAGCTCGGGGTGGTCCGCACCTCGTACAGCGGTACCACGCTGCGCGAGAACCTGCGGAACCTGTGAGCCGGCCATGGAGGTGACGGTTCTCGTCGGAAATCCGAAGGCGAAGTCGCGTACGCGCACCGTCGCCGAAGCGGTTGCCCGCCGTGTCGCTGAAACGGCGGGTGCACACCTCGGCGACACGATCGATCTGAGCGACCACGCGGAAAATCTGTTCGCGTGGCAGCACGAGGGGCTCGACGCGCTGGTGGATCGCGTAGCCGCAAGCGATCTGCTGGTCGTGGCCTCTCCCACGTACAAGGCCACCTACACCGGGCTGCTCAAGGCGTTCCTGGACCGCTACGGCGACGACGGCCTGAGCGGGGTGACAGCGCTCGGGGTGATGACCGGCGGCTCCGCGCACCATGCGCTGGCGGTCGACACCACATTGCGCTCCCTGCTGGTCGAGCTCGGTGCGTCCGTGCCGACCCGGGGGCTCTACTTCATCACTTCGCAGCTGGAGCAGCTGGACGCGGTGGTGGAGACGTGGGCCGAGCGTCATCTCGTACCGGGCGGACCGTTGGGACGGGCGGCCCGGTCAGGCGGGACCCGGTGAGAACCATCGACTGGCAGAGGGGCGACGCGCGCACATGATCGTCAACCATCAGGCCCACTGGTACCCACAGTCCTACTTCGATCTTGTCAGCGGGCGCCGGGCAGATCACTATCCGCGGGCCGAGAAGCGCGACGGCGGACGCTACCTCTACGAGATGGGGGACAGTCCCGGCGCCTGGCGATACGAGATCGCATCACACTTCATCGATCTCGACGAGCAGGTTGCCGCGCTCGATGCCGCGGGGATCGGCATGGCGGTCATGAGCCCGAACATGGTGGCCGAGATCGCCGGGTTCGACCTCGCGGAAGCCCGTGACATCGCGACTCTGCTCAACGAGGAGCTCGCCGACGCCCAGCGGCGCTATCCGGACCGGGTCGCCGGCCTCGCCGTCCTGCCGATGCAGGACACCGCGGCGGCCATCGAGGAGCTGAACCGGGCGGCAGCACTTGACCTGCGCGGGGTGCTGATGCTGTCGAACGTGGCCGGAAAGCCGCTGGCAGAGCCGGAGACATGGCCCATCTACGAGAGGATCGACGAGCTCGGCCTGCCGATCTTCCTCCACCCGGCCAGCAACTCGATGCTGCACGATCGCGGATTCATCCCCATCCTGGACTCCACCGCCGGGTGGATGTGGGAGACCAGCTCGGCCGCGCTGACACTGATTCTCACCGGGCTGCTGGACCGTTGCCCCAACCTCGAGATCGTGCATCACCACCTGGGCGGCGTGCTGCCCTACGTCGTGGGCCGTGTCTCCCGCTACACCCACCATTTCCCCGTCGAACTCGAGCACTCCGTGGAGGAGTACCTCAGGACGCGCTTCTACGTCGACTCGATGACGAACACACCGGCGGCCCTCCCGCTGGCCGTTCACACGTACGGCGCCGATCGCATCCTCTACGGAGACGACTACCCCTGGCATACCCACGAGGAGCACCAGGAGTTCATCCGCGCGCACTTCGAGCCCGATCTCGCACAAGCAGTGCTGCACGAAAACCGCGTCGCATCACTGAGACTGGGCTGATGGCTCCGCACGACGCCGTCATCGGCCGCCACGGGAGCCGCATCGCGGCCATCCTCGTCGGGGACGGCTTCACACTCACCGGCGTTGCCCACCCTTCATGGGACCGACGCCTCTATGAGCAATGGGCACATCGTGCGGCATTTTCCTCGTCCCACCTGACGTGGCCTCGCTGCCGCCGCCGACGTGCCGGTCCCGATCCTGACGGCGAAGGCCGATCTTAACGGGCTGCGGGAGCCCGTATCCGGAGACTGCGCCTTCTCGCGACCGACGTTCAAAAACGTCTGTCGGGGCCATGTGCCGGCCGGGGCCGCCGGGTCCGTCCCGGGCACTGCGGCAGGTGCGGGTGGACGGCACCCGGTCGACGCCGGTGAACCATGGCCCGGACGCGGGGGAAATGATCACTCCTCGGCCGGCCGAGGGGTACCCGCAGAACCGCGACAAGGTGTTGGCCAAGTCACCGGTACTCGGTGGCGCACTGCGCGTGCTCGCGCCCCCGCCTGCACCTGACCCCGGCGTATCGCGGCACACGGTCGGGCCCGTGATCTTCTCCCAACCGATGCCTGGAGCCACCGCCAAGACCGTGGCTCCAGGCCAACTGGCCGGTCAAGTCGCGACGACCGAGCTGTCCACCCCGGAAGGGGTCGGATTCGCGGCAGCCAATCCGCACCGCTCTCCTAGGCCCGACCATGCGCCTACGACCAAGCCGAACTGCACGGCGATCCCGTGTTGCCCGCCTGGCACACAGCCCATTCCCCGACGACCGGGGCACGAAAGTCGTCCCGATCGCACGGGTGCGTGACCTCATCGACGCCACCGCAGGACCGCGTACGGCGGCAAAGATGCCGCCTGCGAGCCATCGGCCCCGCGCCGCGTCGCCCGAACAAGCCGAATGAACGCGAGAGAGGACCTGACGATGCCCGACGTCCTTGATATCGATCCGACGCACTTCCGCCGTGTGTTCGGCAACCTGCCCACCGGTGTCACCGTGATCACCGCCCACAGCGACGGGGGCCCGACCGGCATGGCGGCCAACTCGGTCACCTCGGTGTCCCTCGACCCTCCGCTGGTTCTGTTCTGCCCCGCCAAGACATCATCCACGTGGCCGAAGATCCGCGAGACCGGCTCGTTCTGTATCAACGTGATGGCCGGGCACCATCAGGAACTCACCAGCCAGTTCGCCGCCCGGGAAGCCGACCGCTTCGCAGGCGTCGCATACGAGCACCGCCCCACCGGACCGGCACTCGCAGAGGCGATGGCCTGGATCGAGTGCCGAATCGAGGACGAACGCGACGCGGGCGATCACACCATCGTCGTCGCGCGGGTCGTCGGCATCGAAGCCCCCTCGGAAGCCGACGAACCTCTCGTGTTCTTCCGCGGCTCATACGGCTCTTTCCGCAGCGCCTAGACCGACTTGGAGTCTTCGCACCTCCGCCCGCGGGTGTCGCGACCGCGTACCACCGGCGGGCGGAGGTGAGGTGCATCCTCCGGCCAGGACGGCTTCGAGGAATACGCGCGGGACCAGGCACACCTTCGCGAAACACTCTTCCATTGGAGAACAGCATGCAGTTGAACACGCTCCAGGAAAGACTCGAGCAGGCCGGGTCCGCGACTCGGATGCTGAGCGCGCCCTTTCCACCCCTACGCGTCTTCCCTTACCCGCCGGTGCACACGAACTGGCAGGACGAGCAGAGGGCCTGGAAGACGACGGCGGTCCTCTTCGACCAGTCGTATCACATGGCTGACCTCTACATCACCGGACCTGACACAGTTCGGCTGCTCAGCGAGACAGCGGTCAACAGTTTCGCGACGTTCGGGGCCAACAAGGCAAAACAGTATCTGGCCGTGAACGAGGACGGTTACGTCATCGCCGACGGAGTCCTCTTCGGACTCTCCGACGGCGAAGTGGTGCTCACAGGGACGGATATCGCCCCCAACTGGCTCCGCTACCAGGCGGAGATCCGGGGGTACGACGTCTCGTTCCGCTTCGACGACCGCAGTGGCGACGGCCCGGTTCCCAAGCGCTTCTACCGCTACGAGCTTGAGGGGCCGAACGCCTGGAAGATCCTCGAGAAGGCGCACGGTGGAAAACTTGGTCACATCAAATTCTTCACCATGGGTGAGTTCACCATCGGCGGCCTGAAGGTCCGTGCGCTCAACCACACGATGGGCGGCGTTCCTGGCGACGACGCCACCGGGCTGGAGCTCTTCGGGCCGGCGGCGGAGGGGCCGGAGTTCTTGGCGGCAATCCTCGAGGCCGGCGAAGAATTCGGCCTGGTCCGTGGCGGCGCCGTCGCCTATCTGTCCACCACAATCGAATCGGGCTGGACCCCCCTGCCGATCCCCGCGATCTACAGCGACAGCATGAAGCCCTACCGGCAGTGGCTCAGCGCTTTCACGACAGAGAACTGGACTCCCATCACAGGTAGCTTCCGCTCGGAGAACATCGAGGACTACTACGCGACCCCGTGGGACATCGGGTACGGACACATGGTGAAGTTCGACCACGACTTCATCGGACGCGAGGCGCTTGAGGAAGCGGCGAAGAGCCCGAAACGCCGGAAGGTCTGGCTGAACTGGGACAGAGACGACGCGGCCCGGGTGATAGGCAGCTCCTTCGTGGACGGCGGCAACCGGGCGAAGACGCTGGACATCCCGACCACCATGGTCACCTACGACCAGGTGCTGGCCGGTGAGCGGCTCGTGGGGCTGGCCACGATGCACGGCTACACCGTGAACGTGGGCGGGTGGGCCTCGATTGCGCGTGTCGACGTGGAAGATGCCGTGGACGGGGCAGAGGTGGAGATCGTTTGGGGTGACCCGGACGGAGGAATCAGCAACCCCTTCGTGGCCACACACCAGCAGACGCGTATCAGGGCGACGATCTCCACGAAACCGCCCGCCAGTTGACGCCATGGGTCTCGGATTCCCAGTGAGAAGGACACATCATGCCTGTGCACAACGAAACTCTCCTCGATCAGGCATGCCTGATCGTCCAAGGTCCGGACAAGCCAGGAATCGTTGCGGCGATCTCCACACTGATCGCTCGAAATAACGGAAACATTCTCAGCCTCGATCAGTACTCCGACAACTCGGCCGGCAGCACCTTCTTCCAGCGAGTGGTGTTTCACCGCGAGGATCTCAGCGCCGCCCTTCCTCGTATCGAGGCCGATCTGGCGGACACCCTCAAGGATTTCGGACTCACCTGGACTCTTACCGATCAATCGGTGCCGAAACGAATGGCGGTTCTCGCCTCGACCAGCGATCACTGTCTGCTGGACCTGCTGTGGCGCCACCGTAGCGGCGAACTGCCTGTCACCCTGCCGATGGTCATCTCCAATCACACAAAAACAGCGGAAGACGTCCGATCGTTCGGCGTCCCCTTCTTCCACGTGCCGTCGCAAGGTGTCGACAAGTCCGAGGCCGAGACAGAGATCCTGAAGCTGTTGGACGGGAACGTCGACTTCGTCGTCCTGGCGCGGTACATGCAGATCCTCTCGCCTGAGTTCCTCCACCAGGTTGGGGTCCCGGTGATCAACATCCACCATTCGTTCCTGCCGGCCTTCATCGGTGCCGGACCCTATCGAAAGGCGAAGGAGCGCGGCGTCAAGCTGGTCGGCGCGACAGCGCATTACGTCACCGAGGACCTCGACGAAGGGCCGATCATCGAGCAGCAGGTGGTACGGGTCAGTCATGCCGACACCACACGCGATGTCGTCCGGCGGGGTGCCGATGTGGAGCGTCTGGTGTTGTCCAGAGCGGTGGCGTGGCATGCGGAGGACCGCGTCCTGCGCAATGGCAACTCGACGATCGTGTTCGCCTCATGATCGCGACGATCATCGACGGCAAGCATCTCGCGAAGGCCAGCAGGGCACAGACGAGGGACCGGGTGACCAGGTTCGTCGCCGCCCACGGGTACGC
This sequence comes from Streptomyces sp. NPDC057474, assembly GCF_042802555.1. NCBI lineage: Bacteria > Bacillati > Actinomycetota > Actinomycetes > Kitasatosporales > Streptomycetaceae > Streptomyces > Streptomyces sp. NPDC057474. The sequence continues at coordinate 21,040 of NZ_JBHVDX010000007.1, forward strand.
GCCGGGGCTGGCCACCGTGCTGGTCGGCGGCGATCCGGCCAGCGAGGTGTACGTCCGCAACAAGCGCCGAGCGGCAGCCGAGGCGGGGTTCGTCGATTTTCACCGACACCTGCCTGCCGAGGTCGGCGAGGAGGCCGTGGCGGCCCTGCTCGATGAGTTCGCCGCGGATCAACAGGTCGCCGGGATCCTCCTGCAGTTGCCCTTGCCTGTAGGGCTGGACCGGTCGGCGCTCATCGAGCGGATACCCGCCGCCAAGGACGTCGACGGTCTGACCACGCTCAATCAGGGGCGCCTGGCGCGCGGAGTGCCTGGCCTTCGTCCATGCACCCCCGCCGGCGTCATCGAACTGCTGGATTCGGCCGAGGTCCAGATCGAAGGGGCGGACGCGGTCGTAGTGGGCCGCTCCGAACTGGTCGGGCACCCGGTCGCTGAACTGCTCCTGCTTCGCGGCGCGACGGTGACGATTGCTCACTCCCGGACCCGCGACCTGAAATCGGCCACCGCCGGTGCCGACATCCTCGTCGCCGCTGCAGGCGTACCCGGTCTGATCACTGCCGCCCATGTCAAACCGGGCGCGGTGGTCATTGATGTCGGCATTCACCGCACAGAAAGCGGTCTGCGCGGAGACGTCCGCTTCGAAGAGGTCGCGCACGTCGCAGGCCGGATCACCCCAGTGCCCGGCGGAGTCGGACCGATGACGATCGCCACCCTCCTGCGCAACACCATCACCGCAGCCGAGATCGGCGCGACCGGCGAGACGAACCGAGATCCATCATGACTGACTCCATCACCGGCATCCTCAAGGACTTTTCCGTCGAGATGACCGCCAAGGACATCGACGCTCTCCACACAGCGCGGCCCTACCTCCCTTTGGGCACACGTGTGAACGTGACTTTCCTCGGCAGCGAGAGCCCAGAAGCTCGGTTGGCAGCGGTCCAAGCGATCAAGGAACATCGTTTCGTACCTGTCCCTCACCTCTCCGCCCGCCGCCTCAGTTCAGAAGCGGAACTGGAGGTCTTCTTGCGGAGCCTGGAGGCGGTCGGAGCGGGCGAACACGTCTTCGTCGTCGGTGGTGACCCGCGCGAGCCGGAAGGCCCTTATGCAGAGGCGCTCGATCTGATAACCAGCGCACCTCTCACCGGCTTCGGCGCGCGGACCATCGGTATCACCGGATACCCAGAAGGGCATCCCGACATTCCTCAGGACGTGCTGTGGCAGGCTTTGACCGCAAAGGCCTCGGCGCTTGCTGATCTGGGCAAGACGGGCGACGTGATCACCCAGTTCGGGTTCGACGTCGACGCCGCGATCAGTTGGATCGAGGATGTCCGCGCCCGCGGGCTCGATCTGCCGATCCGCGTCGGTGTACCAGGCCCTGCCGGGGTGAAACGGCTGCTGTCCTATGCGCGCCGCTTCGGGGTCGGCTCCAGCGCCGGCATCGCCAGGAAATACGGCTTCTCCCTGACGAATCTGCTCTCTACCGCCGGCCCCGACCGGTTCATCGGCGCTCTCGCCGACCGCCTCGATCCCGCCGTGCACGGAATCGTCAAACTGCATTTCTACGCGTTCGGCGGACTTCGGGCCACTGCTGAGTGGGTGCGCGACTTCACCGCCGACTCCCAGTTCGCGCTCCGCGCCGACGCCTGATTTCGCATAGCAGAGACAGGCGAGGCGATGGCTGCGACAGCACGGACAACCTTTACCACGCTCACGGCGCCCCCCGAGCATCGAGCACGCCTGTGGCAGGACCACTGCCGACGCCATATGCCCATGTTCCGCTGTGGGCCCCTGGGTTCCGAGGACGTGCGGATCAGCGTGCGCCGGACCCGGTTCCCTCGATTCGAGGTGGCAGAGGTGTCCGGTGACGCGAACCTGATGGAACGCACACCGGAGCTGATCGAGTCCGCTCCGTGGCGCATGGTCACCGTCGGAGTCCTGGTCCGGGGCAGCGCCTTCGTGTACCACTCCGACCGGATCGAGGTGCTGAACGCAGGCGACGCCCTTGTGTACGACCCAGGGTCGCTGTGTGCCTACGGCCGCTCGAACGGTTTCGCCGAGGTGGTGATCAATGTTCCCCGGCAGGCCTTCGCGGAGCGCAGCGGCATCAACGGTTTGTCCGAACCGCGCGTGATCCACGGCCCCGACCAAAGGGCGATCGCGGTGCAGACGGACCGATTGCTGCGCATATCGCGCACGTCCCCGGCGGACGGCTCCGCCCAGGGGATGCCGTTCTCCGGGGCCGTGAGCGACCTGCTCGATCTCATCGTCGGCGGCGGGCGGGCGTTCGCGTATTGGTCCGCTGCACGGGAGCACATCCGCCAGAACCTGGCCGACCCGATACTCGCGGTGTCCGACGTTGCCGCCGCCGTCGGGCTCAGCGAACGGCACTTGGCGCGAGTGTTCGCCGATCGCCGTACGACAGTGGGACGTGTCATTGCCGAGGAACGGTTGTGCGCCGCACGGGACCTCCTCACCGACCCACATCAACACGGCCTCGCGATCGCGCAGATCGCCCAGATGGTCGGATTTACGTCGCCCTCGCATTTCGCGCGGGCGTTCCGCCGCGCTCACGGCACCTCGGCCACAGAGTTGCGCGACGCGACGCGGGTGAAGGCCGACTCCGCCCTGTGACCGCGCCGCCGGCGCGGTGGCACCGGTTGACGGTCACGGTCGAATGCCTTTCCCCTTCCGGCCATCTCGACGAAGCGGAGGCATCCGCCGATCAGGATGGCGAGCCACAGCAACACTGACGAACTGAGGAAAGGCAATCGACGATGACGGACAACTCTGTACCGCCCCCGATCGGAGCTGTGCCCGGCTACCCGGACGTGCGCACCTACGTCAACGACCTCGGCTACCTCAATGTCTGGGAAGGAGACGGGTGGAAAGAAGAGTCGATGTCATGGAAGACCGGCTGCTACATGGCCACCAACCTGAGCGGGCCGATGGAGTTCACCTACAGCGGACGCGGCGCGCAGGCGTTCCTCTCCAGGCTCGTGATCAACGATGTCTACAACTGGCCGCTCAGCACCTCGAAGCACCTCGTGATGACCGGAGAGAGCGGTCTGATCGTGAGTCACGGTCTGGCCGTCCGCGACGCTGAGGACTCGTTCAGAATGCTCGCCGCTCTGCCCTGGCCGGCCTACTACGCGAGCCAGCACGGCACGGCCGGCCTTGAGGTCAACGTGTCATGGCGCGACACCTTCATTCTGCAGATCGCCGGGCCCAGGTCTATTGACGTCATCGAGAAGGCACTCGGTGCGAGTGTCCGCGACCTGCCGTTCCTCGGTATCCAGAAGGTGAAGCTAGCCGGTGCAGAAACAGAGCTCGTCGTTGAGCTGTCGCGTATCGGCATGACCGGAAGCCTTGCCTACGAGGTCCGTGGTGCCTACGAAGACGGACCGGCAGTCTATGACGCCATCTACCGGATCGGGCAGGAGTTCGGCATCACGCGGCTCGGGTGGCGTACTTATGCGGTGAACCACACCGAGGGCGGGTTCCCCCAGATGTCGTTCCACTTCCTCCCGTCCGTCTTGGCCGACGAGGCGTTCCTGGCGAGTCCTTTCGCACTGAGCCTGACGAACCGGTTGTCGGGGAGCATCGACCCCTCGGATATCCGGGCTCGATTTCGCACCCCCAGCGAGGTGAACTGGTCATGGATGGCGAAGTTCGACCACGACTTCGTCGGCCGCGCCGCGGTGGAGGCCGAGAAGGCGGCGCGGAAGCGCAAGACTGTGATCCTGCGCTGGAATCCCGAGGACGTGCTCGACACCTTCGCCTCGCACTTCCGCAAGGGCGAAGAGTACAAGTACATCGAGTTCCCCTGCGCGCCGCAGTCCCCCGCAGGCGGCCACGCGGACCTCGTCACGAAGGACGGCACGGCGGTGGGAATCTCTTCGGCCGCGGTGTACAGCTACTTCTACCGGGAGATGATCTCGCAGACCACGATCGACATCGATCAGGCCACGATCGGCAACGAGGTGGTCGTCCACTGGGGCGACTTCGGCGGACGCATCAAGCCGATCCGCGCGACAGTCGAGCGGTTCCCTTACCTCGACCTTCCACGCAACAAGGAAATCGACGTGACCGGCGCTGCCGCGGGCACGTCGGTACCCGCTCAACAGTGAGCCTTGGTCCCCAAGTCCGGCAGATGTGCGGCCCCCGGAACCAGCACTCTCGCGGAGGAAAGTGCGGCCGAGGGGCCTCGCGTGTCGATCAGCGTCACAGGCACCAGCGTGCTTGACGCACAGCGTTCCATCCCCGAGCACCTGGTCCAACTGCTGCGGGATCGCCGCATCGCGGCCGGAGCCGCAGGCCCGTCTCTCCCAACTCGCCTGCGACAACAGCCTGTCGGTCTCCACCGCCTACCGCTACCTCCACGAGGGGCTGAACGATCTGGCGACTGATGCATTGGACCTGGGCACCGCGCCGGAGCGTGCGAACGAGGCCGGGCTGACGCGTCTGAACCTCGACCTACCGTCAGCCGCACCGGCCAAGTCGCCGCCCCCCGGCTGCCGGAGGCGAACCAAGCCCTGTTCAAGGGGATTGACAGATCAACCCGCAGAACCCTGAACACGGAGCAGGTGGAGTGCAGAATCCGCCACCTCTCTGGCCACACCATGCCCATGCTTTACCATCCGGAAGGTAAAGTTCGTCACGGCCGTCCCGCACCCAGGAGAAGGAGACACGGCATGCTGGCAGCTGTGGCTGTGCATCAGGACCCCGACGATCCGCTGAGTGGGCTGAAGCTGCGCGATGTACCCAGGCCGACATCGTCACAGGAGTGGGCAGTCGTACGGGTCATGGCTGCCTCGCTGAACTACCACGATCTTTGGACGCTTCGCGGGGTCGGCCACCCTGCCGACCGGCTGCCCATCGTGCTGGGCTGCGACGCGGCAGGCATCGACGAGGACGGCAACGAAGTCGTTGTCCACGCCGTCTTCGGTGACCCGGCGGCGGGCGGCGGCGACGAGACGCTCGACCCGGGCCGGGTGCTGATGTCCGAGCGGCACGACGGATCGTTCGCCGAGTCGGTGCGCTTACCGCGCAGCAATCTGCTCCCCAAGCCCGCCTCACTCACCTTCGAGGAGGCCGCCTGCCTGCCGGTAACCTGGCTGACCGCATACCGCATGCTGTTCACCCAGGCCCGGATCCGGCCCGGCGACCGGGTGCTGGTCCAGGGCGCGGGCGGCGGGGTCTCCACGGCTGCGATCGCCTTGGCGCGTGGCGCCGGAGCCACGGTATACGCGACCAGCCGCTCCGAGTACAAACGCGCGGCGGCTCTGGAACTGGGGGCCCACGTGGCGCTGCCGACTGGCGCGCGGCTCCCGGAGCGGGTCGACGCAGTGGTCGAGACCGTAGGAGAGGCCACCTGGGAACACTCTCAGAAGTCGCTCCGTCCGGGCGGCACGATCGTGGTGGCCGGAGCCACCAGCGGCCCCAACCCGCCCGCTGACCTCAACCGGGTCTTCTACTTCCAGCAGCGCGTCCTCGGCTCCACTGGAGGCACCCGGGCGGAGTTCATCCGCCTGCTCCGCTTCGTCGACAGTGCCGGGATCCGCCCGCGCATCGACCGAGTCCTGCCGCTGGCCGAGATCCATTCCGGCTTCCGGGCGATGCTCGACGGCGAGCTGACCGGCAAGGTAGTGGTACGTCCCAACTGACTGTGCGGCGGCCGGCCCACGGTGATGGTCACGTTGCCCAGGGGAATCTTGCCCCGGTTACAGAACCGGCGTACCAACCTCCCCGTTACACGGGTCTTGTCCTCCTAGTCACCAGTCCCTCGGTGTCAGGCACGCCTCGACGCCATCTCAACAGCGTAGTGCGCACCTGGGCTCCCTTCCCGCGCGCCTGCACCCGGCGTCACCCATCCTTCCCCGCCCCGTTGTTCGTTTAACGAGAGGATTTTTCGTATGTCCCAGCAGGTGAAAGCCGTGGTTGCCCGGTCCAAGGGACAGCCTGTAAGCGTCGAGAGGATCGTGGTGCCGGACCCCGGACCCGGGGAAGCCGTAGTACGGGTACAGGCCTGCGGGGTGTGCCACACCGACCTGCACTACCGGCAGGGCGGTATCAGCGACGACTACCCCTTCCTCCTCGGACACGAGGCCGCCGGAGTGGTCGAGTCGGTCGGCCCGGGCGTCACGCAGGTGTCGCCCGGCGACTTCGTGATCCTCAACTGGCGTGCCGTGTGCGGCCAGTGCCGTGCCTGCCGACGCGGACACCCCCAGTACTGCTTCGACACCCACAACGCGAAGCAGAAGATGACCCTCGCCGACGGTACCGAGCTCTCCCCCGCGCTGGGTATCGGCGCCTTCTCGGAGAAGACCCTCGTCGCGGCCGGCCAGTGCACCAAAGTCGACCCGGCGGCCTCGCCGGCCGCGGCCGGACTGCTCGGCTGCGGCGTCATGGCCGGCCTCGGTGCCGCGATCAACACCGGCGGTGTGACACGCGGCGACTCGGTCGCCGTCATCGGCTGCGGCGGGGTCGGCAGCGCTGCCGTGACCGGCGCGCACCTCGCCGGCGCCGCGAAAATCATCGCGGTGGACATCGACGACCGCAAACTGGCGACCGCACGGAAACTGGGCGCCACCCACGCCGTCAACTCCCGTGCCACGGACCCTGTCGAGGCCATCCGCGAGTTGACCGGCGGACACGGCGCGGACGTTGTCATCGACGCGGTCGGTCGACCGGAGACCTACCGGCAGGCTTTCTACGCCCGCGACTTGGCCGGGACCGTTGTCCTGGTCGGGGTGCCGACTCCGGAAATGACACTGGAACTGTCGCTGCTCGACGTGTTCGGCCGCGGTGGAGCACTCAAGTCCAGCTGGTACGGCGACTGCCTACCCTCACGCGACTTCCCCCTCCTCATCAGCCTCTACCTCCAAGGACGCCTGGGCCTCGACGCTTTCGTCACGGAGACCATCGCACTGGACGAGGTGGAGAAGGCGTTCGAGCGGATGCACAGCGGCGATGTACTGCGTTCAGTGGTGCTGCTGTGACCGGCTTCGGCTTGAACGGGTAGGCACCCGCGGCACGTTCTCCCTGGACGGCGGCACCTGGGAAGTCGACAACAACGTCCGGATCATCGGTGACGACCGCGAAGCACTGGTGATCGACGCCACCCACAACGCAGACGCCATCGCCAAAGCGCTCGGAGATCCAAAACTCACCGCGATCGTGTGCACGCACGGCCACAACGATCACATCAACGCCGCTCCCGCCCTCGCCACCTCACCGGAGCACCCATCTTCGTCCCCCTCGACGACCGGCTTCTGTGGCAGCACACTCACCCGGATCGCACCCCCGACGGCTACCTCACCGACCAACGCCGCCTGCCCGTCGGGGACACCGAGCCACCTCCGACCGGCTCACCCCGGCCCGCGTCCGCCGGGGTTCAGGAACATCCGCGCTCACCTCGCCTGCCCGACCCGGGTCCCCAACCCAGAGGCACCGGCCCCGGACGGCCACCCGGTGCCAAGAACAAACACCGGGCACCCCCCGCTACGACGTCGGCAAAACCGTCGAACGTCCCGAGACTCTCAAGGTGATCGGCAAGCCTGGCAGGTCCTGGTAGATAAAGAACAAGGTGAGCTCACTGGAAGTCACTTCTACTTGAGAGCAACTCGCCGAGCTCTCGGCCACTCCGGGGCTTCGATGGCCACCGGATTCAAGCCTGTCCTCGCGAAGGGCCGCGATCGCGGTGGCCAAACCCCTGTCTCAGGCCCACATGGCGTACTGGCCGAGCGCACGCCTCCCCCGGCAGGGCTCAGCACGTGTGCGACCGGCCGGCACGGAGTAGCCAGCGATCGTGCGTTCGACTCGCAGATACCGCGTCCTCGGACGATCGTCTACCGATCCCCGGATCATGCTTTGTTTCGCGCGACCGCAACAGAACTAGTCATCCCACCTGCACGACGGCATGCCCACGGGCACGGCACCGAGTGAGTGACAGCGGCAGATGGGGCGGCGGTCAAACCTCGCTGCACCAAGCGGCGGTGACTCGAACCGCGTCGAGCGAGGAGCGGACGTTGTGCACACGTACGCAGGAGGCTCCCGCGGCGGCTGCCAGAGCTGACACCGCAGCCGTCGCGTCGTCCCGGAGCATCGGAGGTCGAGGAACGTTCCCGTCTGTGAGCAAGGCACCGAGGAACGACTTTCTTGAGGCTCCGACGAGAACCGGTTGGCCCAGGGCGATGAGCGCGTCGAGCCTCCTCAGCAGCTTCCAGTTGTGCCCTGCGGTCTTCGCGAAGCCGAGACCTGGGTCCAGGGCGATCCGCTCCGGGGAGATACCCGCGCCCGTCAGCGCGTCGAGCCTGCGTTGCAGATCGGCCACGACATCGCCAACGACATCCCGGTAGTCGGCCTTCTCCTGCATCTCCCGGCTGTGTGCCCGCCAGTGCATCGCCACGTACTGAACATCCGCGTCGGCGACGACGTGAGCCATTTCGGGATCCGCGAGTCCGCCGCTGACGTCGTTGACGATTTCGGCGCCCGCTTCGATCGCGGCCGCGGCCACGCCGGAACGCATGGTGTCGATGCTGACCTTCACACCGGCGGTGGACAGCGCCGCTATGACGGGCAGGACCCTCGCGCGCTCGTCGGCCTCGGATGTCCTGTCCGCGTTCGGTCTTGTGGACTCGCCACCGACATCGACGATGTCGGCCCCGTCCGCGGCCAGGGCGAGGCCGTACTTGATGGCATGGTCGATCTCCAGGTGGAGTCCGCCGTCAGAGAAGGAATCCGGCGTGACGTTGAGGATCCCCATCACAAGGCATCGGCGCCCTGGTGCCGGCCATGCTGCCTCCGCGCTCCTCGTCTCTTCCACCAAAGCGCGAGTGTCCGGCGGACGCACGTCGATCACCTCAACTCCCCTGCGGCGGCGCCGAGGAGGGGCCTGATGCCCACGCTCTCAGGCAGGTGACACGGCACCACTCGTCAGACCTGTATCTCGGCGTGGGTGCCGAACGTGCGCAGGTAGTAGGTCAACGGCTCCCCACCGCTCACCTCGGCAGCGACGACATTGCCCAGGGCCACGAAATGGTCGCCGGCGGGCACCAGTTCCGCCAGCTCGCACGAGACCCAGCACAGCACGTCGTCGATTCGGGGGACTCCGTGCCGCTGCGACCACGCGATGCCGTTGAACTTGTCCTCCCCCTTGCGGGCGAAGGCAAGCGCGTGTGCCGCTTGCGCGGTGCCGAGAACGTTCAACCCGAACCTGCCGGTGGTCCTCACCAGGCGCAGCAGATCAGAGCCGTTGTCGAGCGAGACGAGGACCATGGGAGGCGTCATCGACAGCGAGGCGAAGGCGCTGACCGTCGTACCGTGGGGCCGCTCGCCGTCCATCGCGGTCACCACGGACACTGGCGCACAGACCGTGGCCATCGCGTCTCGAAAGGTGGTCGTCAGGTCAGTGAAGTTACTTGTCGACATAGAATTCGTCGAGTTCATCGGGTTCCCCCTCCGGGAGGATGCCGAACGGGCCGCGGACACTTCGTGTCGCGCACCGTCGTGTGAGTTGTCAGTCGTCGTGCGAGTTGTCAGTGACAGCCATGACCGCGGGTTCGCGAGTCGCGGCAGTGCGCGCTGGTCGACCTGGGCAGGTCCAGCGCGGGATTGCGGTCGAAGAAGCCTTCGGGCTTGAGCGTGAAGCCGACATAGTCGACCGGCATGACCGGCCAGTCCTCGAGCCGCGGTGCGTGCGAGACACCGAAGGTGTGCCAGAGGACGACGTCGGTGCCGACCAGCTCACGGTCCTGTGCCACGAAGGCGGGGATGCCGGCTCCGCCGGCGTGCTGGTTCGGGTGGTCCCCTGCCGGATAGCGCTCGGCCGGGTCGTAGCGAGTCACCCAGAGGTGCTTGGTGGCGAAGGCGGCGCGCTTGCTGATCGAGGCGTCGTCGTCGGCCAGGAGGGTCGGCGACGGTGTCGGGATCAGTTTGAACGCTGTCGGCCTGCCCACGGCGTTGCGGCGTGAGGCACTGGTAATGCGCCATGCGCGTGCGCGGTTCGCGTCGGCGAGGCGTCCGGAGGTGCTCTCCCGCTCGATCGGGGTCGTGGCCACCGTGAACGCGTTGCCGTACGGATTGCCGGGCCCCTTGGGCACCCGTGCGAACTCGACCTCCTCGACCGTGTTGTCGGTGCCGTCGACCGTCATGTCCAGCCGGGCGCAGAAGAGATGCTGGTGGAACGGTGCCCCGAGCCCCGGTGCGATCTCGGTGGCGTGCGCGACGTTGTCCTCGCGCATCGCCGATGTGAACACGATGCCGGTCGCCTTCCCCTCCAGGGCGATCGTCCCGTCGAGGTAGAGGTACCAGTAGAAGCCGTAGTCGTAGTTGCCCACGGTGACGAAGAACGAGATGACGAGGCGACGGGAACGCCTCGTCTCGGCGAGGCCCACCGCGTCGTCCCTGTGCTTCCACAGGACGCCGTAGTCCTCCTCGTGCATGCAGACCGCGTTCGTGACCGTGATCGGAAGGCCGTCGTCGTCGGCCATCACCGCGTCGAAGTAGTGGATCTCGCCGAGGCAGTCACAGCCCAGCTCCAGGGAGTTGACCAGCCGGCCGAAGCTGTACTCTCCGACGTCGAAGTAGTTCTGCCAGAACCGGGTGGGACTGGGGTCGGAGTAGGGCACGACCATCTCGGCGATAGAGGCGCGGTACATTACCGGCCGGTACTCGTCGGCGTCGCGCAACTCGACCTGATGCAGCACCAGTCCCTCACGCGGGTCGAAGGAGACGCGGAACCGCCACCCCTCCCAGCTGACGACCTGGCCGTCGACCGTGAAGCTGGGGCCCTCGGGCTGCGTGATCTCCAGCGGCCTGAGACTCGTCCGCGGCGGACCGACGTGCTCCTCGTCGAAATTGCCGTGGGTTTCGGGGATGGGGACGGTGCCCGTGTCGACGATCTCGACCACCTCGCGGCTGATGAGGTCCACGTAGGCAGCGAGGCCGTCGACCGGGTGGGCCCACGGGCTGTCCTGTGGGCCGTGGCGCAGGAACGCGAGGGCTCGCGACAGTCTGCGGCCCGCCTCACCAGGCAGGTCGTACGAGCCTGCCGACAACGGCGCGATGAGGGCTCCGTCGATGAGCTGCTCGGACACGCCGCGGCCTCGCATGGCGTCGCGCCACCGTTCGTCTGCCTTGACGATGTCCGCCACCAGGTCGTACTCGCCCAGGTACAACGGCGGTTGCGCACCGCTCGCTGACAGGTCGGTGTACGAGACCACGCGCTGATCGAGGAGCGAGACGATCGCCTCGGCAGCAGCTCCTGTGGAGGTGTCAAGAAGAGTGAAACCAACCCGTCGGTCGATCCTGTCGCCCGGCGTGAACGCCAGGACCTCTTCCTTGGCCGGCTCGACGAGCTGCACGAGCGGAAACCTGGTGGCCTCCGCGATCCTGCCGTCTCCGGCCAACACTGCGCGGGCGGCGACAAGTTCGTCCGCAGTCAGCGGGTCCAGCGGATGCGTCGCAGGCTCCGCCACGAGTGCCGGCTCCGGCACGGGGGCGGCGCCGCGGCCGGGACCGGTCGGCACCTCGACCTCCTCTTCGGTGGAGATCCTGTTCATTCCATGGCTCCTGTCCGTCGCATGTGCGGCCGGGTCACCTGCTACGTCCTCGGCGGGACCTCACCACATGTCCGTTGCGTCAGTGGGTCGTTCAGAGGACGACCGAGACGACCTTCTCCTCGGTGTGCGCGGCGATACCCGCGGCGCCCAGCTCACGCCCGATACCGCTGAGTCCGCGTCCACCCCACGGCAGACCCGGGTCGGGCGCGCCCCAGGCGTTCACCCACACCGCGCCGACGCGCAGTTGGTCGGCGACCCGGTGGGCTCGGGAGAGCTGCTCGGTCCACACCACCGCGGTCAGCCCGTACGCGCTGTCGTTGGCCAGCCGTACGGCCTCCGCCTCGTCGTCGAAGCCGATGACGGTCGCCACCGGTCCGAAGATCTCCTCTTGAGCGATCTTCAGGTCGTTGCTGCCGACGAACACGGCCGGTTCGAGGAAGTAGCCACGGCTGCCGAGGCGTTGACCGCCGGTCGCCAACCGGGCTCCCTGAGCCCGCCCGCTCTCCACATAGCCGAGGACCCGGTCGAGCTGTGCCTCGCTCACCAGAGGGCCCATCGTGGTCTCGGGATCCAGCGGATCTCCGATGCGGGCCGCCTGCGCCTGCGCGCACAGCCCGTCCACCACCTCGTCGAGGATGCTGCGGTGGGCGAGGATCCGGCTTCCGGCCGCACAGACCTGGCCCTGGTTGGCGAAGACGGAGAGCGCGGCGGTGGGGAGCACCTTGGCCAGATCGGCATCGGGGAACACCAACTGCGGTGATTTGCCGCCGAGTTCGAGGGTGGTACGCCGGAAACTCTCCCCCGCTGCGACGGCGATCTGGCTGCCGACCTCCGGGCTGCCGGTGAAGGAGACCTTGTCCACTCCCCGGTGGCGCACCAGGGAAGCTCCCGCCTCGGTGCCACGGCCGGTCACGACATTGACGACACCTTTCGGAATCCCCGCCTCGGTGAGCAGTTCGACCAGGCGAAGGGTCGACAGGCTGGCCTCCTCGGCCGGCTTGAGCACCACCGTGCAGCCCACGGCGAGAGCGGGGGCGAGCTTCCACGCCGCGATCATTGTGGGCGCGTTCCACGGTGTGATCGCACCGACGACGCCGATCGGCTCGCGTTTGGTGTACGACAGCCTCGGTCGGCCGAAGTAGTCGGGTACGGGCACCTGGGTTCCGGTGACCTTGTCGGCCCAGCCGGCGAAGTGCCGGAATGTCGCCACCGCCATCGGGATGTCCGCGTTCAGCGCCTCCATGTAGGCCTTGCCCATGTCGAGCGACTCGAGCGCGGCCAGGTTCTCGGCGTCGGCCTCGATCAGTTCGGCGGCACGGGCCAGGAGTCGGCCCCGTTCGCTGCCGGGGAGGCGGGACCACGGGCCCCCGTCGAACTGTGCCCGGGCGGCACGCACAGCGCGGTCTATGTCGTCGGCGCCGCCCGCGGCGATGTCGACGATCCGCTCCCCCGTCGCCGGGTTGATCACGGGTATCGCGGCACCCGTGGTGGCCGGCTCCCACGCACCGTCGATGAACAGCTGAGTCGGGGGCAACTTGGGCTGGCTCGTGATGTGCATCGGATTCTCCTCGTCCTCAGTGCAATACCGCGTCGCAGGCGCGGGCTGGGGTTCGTTGCGCCTCAACGCCATTCGACGTGGGCTCGAATCAACTGACCGTCGGCAGAGGTCCAACCCTTGCCCTTGGCGAACCGGATCATCTCTTCGAACCGTTTCGACCAGTCCGCCGAGCGGACCACCACTGCTTCCTCGATGAACTGACGACGGATCCACGCGTATCCGTCGGCGTATTCGCCGGCCGCAGCGCCGCTGATCGCCTCACCGATCGTGTCGGCGTCGAAGTCTTCGGCGACCACATGGAACTGCCGCAGGTTGTCGGCGTCCTCGACGCGCAGGTCCGGAGAGCCGGCCGACCTTGTCACAGCCACGAGCATCGGTGATTCCTCGCAAACGGTCTTGGGGAGAAAGGCGAACGCCGCAGCGGTTCACGCTGTGGGGCGACTGCCCCTGCACGACATCTCAGACACAGCCATGCAGAGTCATCCCGATAATCGGTCCATGCTGCCCGATGTCGGTATCGTACGCGAGGACGACGTACTTGTACAGTAGTATCCGAGGGTGGATAAGGAACGGTGCCACCTCCCCTTGACCGCCCGAATGATCGAATGAGGCCATGACCAATCACCTTGCCGCGCTGGCCGCCAACGTCCGCCGACTGCGGGAGATCAAGGGCCTGTCCCTGTCACAGCTGAGCGAACGTGCCGGCGTCGCCAAGGCCACCCTGTTCAAGATCGAACAGGGCCAGACGAACCCCACCCTCGACACACTTGCGACAATCGCCAACGCCCTGGATGTCAGTCTCACCGAGCTGGTCGCCACGCCGGAGGGCCCGGCGGTCGAAGTGATCCGCGCCGGCGAGAAACCCGAGTTCGTCGATGAGGTGTCGAGAGGACTCGTGCTGCGCAACCAGGTCATCGGCGCGGGTAACTTCGAGATCCACTCCCTGGTCTTCCTCAACGACAAGCGAGAGGTCACACCCAGCCACGGCGCAGGCGCACGCGAACACGTGCTGGTGCGGTCCGGAAGGGTCCAAGCGGGGCCCCTCGGCGAGGAGGTCGTACTGGGCGAGGGCGACTACGCCACCTTCCCGGCCGACCGCGCCCACCTGTGGCACGCGATCGACGGCGACGCCTCGGTCTGGCTGATCTGCACGTACCCGCGCCCGGCGACGTTCACCGAGCACTGACCCATCCATGCAAATGGCCAACAGCCCGGAGGGTCGGCGATCGGATCCCCGAACAGCATCCCTTCGTCCAGCCCTTCCTGCGAAAGCCGACGATAGGCTACGATCGAACGGTAGCGTTCTATATTCGAACCAATGCTTCTTGAGAGTTGACCACGAGAAGTCGGCCTGAGCAGCCATCACAGCCTGGCCGAGTTCTCCAGCCCTGCGACAGCCGTCGCGAGCCGCTGTCGCAGGCCGCACTCGATCCGCCCGGTTCGTCGCCTCCGAATCCCAGAGCGACGGGCGATCGCAGGGCCCCCGATCCCGCAGTCCAAGGCCCCAGGGCCATGCCCACGCGGCGAACGAGGAAACAACTCCAACCTGCTGGAAACGGCAGGAACCAGATGTGGCGCATGCGCACACAACTTCTCGGACTGGAGGACACATGAGCGGACAGGACGACGAACGCCGCCTTCGATTCCACCTATTCATGTGCGGCAACGACGGATACCTCCCGCACATGCACGAGGGCGTACGCGAAACCAACTACGTCGATCTCCCGAGCGGCGAGTTCAGCCTCCCGCTCCTCGCTCAGGACGAGATGCGCCGGTACATATCCAACCTCGTGTCGGCCGAGCTCCTGGGCTTCGACTCCACCGTGGTCATGGAACAGCGTGTGCCGGCCATCTACCCGAGCTCGACCGTGCTCGCAGGCTGGCTGCTGGCCAAGACGACGCGGCTGCACGTCGGTGCTCTCGGCCCGACGACGAGCACTTACCTCAACCCACTCAAGATCGCCGAAGAGATCGCCATGCTCGACGTGATGTCGGGAGGGCGGGCCTTCGTCGCCATCCCCATGGGCACCGGCAATGTGTACCACCAGATGGGCACCAATCCCACGACCGTTCGGCGCCGCCACCAGGAGGCAGTCGAACTCATCACGCGCGCCCTCACCGAGCCGGGCCCGTTCGAGCATCGCGGCGAGTTCTTCAACCTTCCCTACGTCAACCTCTGGCCACGCCCGCTGCGTCAGCCCCCGGAGATCTGGATGCCGGCGTCCGGCTCCCGCGAATCCCAGGTCCTGGCCGCTCGCGGTCGCTACACGTACGTGTCTTATCTCAGCGGGATCAAGGGGATGAAGCGGTACGTCGATGCCCTGCGAAGCATCGCCCAGGACGAGTTCGGGTACGACCCGCCGCCGCGTCAGATCGCCGCCTGCGTACACGTCTACGTGGCGGAGTCGGACCAGCAGGCCCGTAAGGAGTTCGAGGCCCACATCCTCTGGTTCTACCAGAGTGTGCTTCGGGGGGCATTCGAGGACTCGTTCCCGCCCGGATCCGTGACGATCCCCTCGATGCGGGGTCTGCTCGACAGCGGGTTCCACTTCAAGCCCGAGGACATGACCTTCGACGAGCTGACCCGGGACGCCGTCGCGATCGTGGGCTCTCCGGAAACGGTCACCGCCCAGTTGGAGCGGCTCGTGAACGAGGTCGGGGTGGGCCAGGTCATCGTCATGGCCGACGGTGGGTCCGCGCCGGAGTGGATGGTCCGCAAGAGCATGGAGTTGTTCGCCCGGGAGGTCATGCCGAAGTTCCGGCCGCCGGGCGGCCGGCCGTTCTGGGCGGAGGAGCGGCCGGTCGGTTACGAGACGCTTTCGGAGGCCGGGGCACTCATGCCCAAACCGCCCAGGGAGGCGCTCGTCGATCTCAAGACGGGTGAGGGCATGTTCCGTGTCTACGACGCCCACGTCGACGACCTGCGTGTCCCGGTGGACACGGAGCCGCGCCCCGAACGGTAGGTCTCTTCCCGAATGGCGACGCTGCCACCGCGTGTTGATCGGCAATAGACCGTCCGCGCGGTGGCCGCGGAGTCGGCGACGGAATTCGAAGGTAAAGGCAACCTCTCCCGCAAGAGATATTTCGAAATCCGGAAGAGGTTTCAACTCTATATCTGTTCACCGGAAATTCGGTTCTGGTGTGAGCGCGTCACTACGCTCCGGTCATGGCTCTTTTCGGCCGCCGCGGAGCGGCTGTTCCCCGACTCACACCTGAACTTGATGACGTCGAACTCGGCAGAGTTCGCAAACGTCTTACGTCCACCGGCGCCTCCTCCTCACATGCGCTCGGAGCAGCCGTAATGGAGCAACTGCTGGACGGAACCGGAACCGACTGGGACCGCCGTGCACACCGCTTGGCAGTGCTGGCAGACGTGGCACCGCCGAGCGTGCAACACTCCTGGGTGACGTGGCAACCGCGCAATCCAGACGCGCTGACGCTCTTCGCCTGGGGCGTCATGCTGCGCGCGCGAGAGCATCAGCAGCTCAATGCGGCTGAAGCCGAAGGAGCTATCCAGGCATGTATGCACGCTTCCGCAGCACGGCCTTTTGATCCCAATCCCTGGGTCGTACGTCTCGGATTGCTGCGGATTGCGAGAAGACCCCCGAACGAAGTTTTCCCACTGTGGGCGGAAATCACGCGGCGTGACCCCTGGCACCGTGAAGCGCATCTCCAGATGCTCGGATATCTGTCGCCCGACGAGTGCGGTTCCCGAGGCCAAGTGATGGATTTTCTCGATGAGGTAAGGGCCTTGGCACCCGAACGGACGCCGACCGCCGGACTGGCTCTCTCCGCGTTCGTCGACCACTATCACGCCACCCTGGATCAGGGCGGGCTGAACGCACTGACGGCTGCCCACCTGTGGGAACGCATGGACGCAGCCCAATTGCTGGACTCAGCATCCGTACACTGGCCACTCTCCGGCTATCTGTCCCATGCAGCCGCACTCGCCGACCTGAACTTCCTCGCATACGCGCTCGTCGAGGCACGGCGGCCGAAGGACGCCGCGGAAGCCTTTCGGGCCATCAAGGGGGTCGTCACTGCCGACCCATGGGGGCGAGCCAGTGACGACCCCGTAGGGACGTTCGTCAACTACTGGCAAAAAGCTGGAAGTTGACCGCGCCGATCAGCCCGTCTGGCCGATCAGCCCGTCTGTACGGGAGCGTTGGCGAACGCGACGGCCAGGTCGGATTCGATGCGGGCGGCACAGGCGCGCAGTGCGGGGAGCAGGATGCTCTTGGTGTGCTCGGGGGGCTGCGGCCCGGCGTGCAGGGCGACGTTCACGGCTCCAACGGCATGCCCGCTTAGGTCGCGCACGGGTACGGCCAGCGAGCGCAGTCCTGCCTCCAGCTCCTGTTCGACCATGGCATATCCCTCACCGGCGGCCCGGTCCAGGGCGGCGGCGAGCGCGTCGGGCGAAGTCAGGGTGTACGGAGTCAGGGCCTGGGGTCGCAGAGCACCCAACCGATCCAGCCAGTCCGCCTCGGGCAGGTCCGCGAGCAGGACCCGGCCCATGGAGGTGGCGTACGCGGGCAGCCGGGTGCCGGGGGTGAGCCGGGCGCTGGTGATCTGTTCGGTGGATGCCCTGGCCACGTAGCGGACGTGGGCGCCGTCAAGGACCGCGAGCGAGGCCGATTCCCCCACCTGTCCGGCCAGTTCGGCGAGATGGGGCTGGGCGATGTCGGCGAGGGTGAGGGTGGACAGCCGCGGGTATCCGAGTTCCAGGACGCGCGGGGTCGGCAGAAAGCGGCGGCCACACTGTTCCGCGTATCCGAGTTGGCGCAGCGTCAGCAGATTGCGGCGGGTACTGGGATACGAGAGCCCGGCGGCCTCAGCGGCCTCAGCGAGGGTGAGCCCACCGCTCTGCCGGCCGAGCGCGGTCAGTACGGCGAGACCCCTGGCCAGCGCCTGCAGGAAGGACGGGCCCAGTTCGGGCTTGGCGTCGGTGTAGGCAGGTGCGGCGGCCCGTGGAAGGGCTGCCGTTGAGGTGCCGTACAGCTCGTCCGCAACGTTCTGGGCCGCCTCCGTCAGCGCGGTCAATGCGTGCTCGCGCAGTTCGTCGCCGCTGTGGCGGCTGGTGTGCGCGAGCACGCTGATCGCGCACACGGGCCGGCCGTCGGGGTCGCGTACGGGGACCGACACCGCGACCAGGCCCGGCGCGACCAACTGATCATCGAGTGCCCAGCCGTTCGCGTGGACGGCCGCGGTCCAGGCGGCGAAGTCAACCTCTGTCCGCTCGGGGTCGGGAGTGGCATCGCGCGTGGGAACTGCCGGGAAGCCCGTGTCGAGGGGGTCGGCGGCACGGCGGGCCCGCCAGGCGTCGTAGGTGTCGGGCTGCCATCCGGTCGCGAGCACGGCGCCGGCCGCGCAGCGCTCCGCGGGCAGGTGGGCGACGCCGTGGTAGATTCGGGCGATCTGGGGGCCGGGCGGGACCGCCGTGCCGACGATGCGTGCGTCGGGGCCGTCCAGGACGATCGCCGAGACCGACTCGTCGAGGGTGCGGGTCAACCGCTCCAGGCTCGGCCGCAGCGCGCGGGCCAGGCCGCTCGCGTCCAGGTAGGCGTTGCCGAACTCCATCAGACGTGGGGCGAGGACGAGTTCGCGCCCCTCGACGCGCAGGTATCCGAGGTGGGTCAGGGTCGCGGCGATCCGGTCGACGGCCGAACGTGCCAGGCCGGTCGCGCGGGCGAGGTCACCGGGGCGTGTGGACTCGGGGGCGTCGGCCATGATCCGCAGTACGGCCAGTCCGCGCTCCAGCGGGCCGGTGGCTTCCACCCCGGAGTCCGCCGGCGAAGGGTCCGTCGGCGCCGATGCCTTCGATGTCACCCTCAAAACCTCCGGCGCCATGGTTCGCCCTCCTGTACTTCCGCTTTCCGGCGCATCAGGCCGTACCCGTCGTCGAAGAACGCTACCGGCCATTGACAGCCGTCACGACGATCGCGCAGACTCGGGCCACTCGCTAGATGAATATAAGTTCACTCAGCGAAAAATAAAAGCCCGATGCTGCAGACGCGTCCTACCGGGCTGCCCGTCTCCCCCGCCCCCGCCTTGAGGACTCCCATGAGTGCTTCCGCCCAGAGCCGCGCGGATCTCGTCCGGCACAGCGCCTACGAATTCGCGCTGACCACAGTGCTTCTCTTAGTCGTGGTGAGCCTGGTCCGCTGGCTGGCCTTTCCCGGCTCGTCGCTGGCGATCGGCAACCCGCACACCCTGTTCGCCGTCGCGGGACTCGCCGTCGCCGTGGTTATCGCCGCGTTGATGTACTCGCCGCTCGGCCGCAGATCAGGCGGCCACCTCCACCCGGGTGTCACCGTCTTCCTGTGGTCGAGCGGCCTGTTCCCGGGCCGTGCGGTCCTCCCGTACGTCGCCGCGCAGCTCGCCGGATCCGTGGCCGGGACCGCGCTGGCCGGGCTGGTATGGGGCAAGACCGTGCGCCAGATCGGATACGCGGCCGTGCACCCCGCACCCGGGACCGGCGCGCTCGAACTGTTCCTCATCGAGGGTGCCGCGCTCGCCGCGGTGTTCGTCGCGGTGACGCTGGTGATGGCCAGGCCCTCCCTGAGGGCTCTGATCCCGGCGGTCATCGGCATCGGCGTGGGCGTAGTCATCGCGACCCTCGGCACCGTGACCGGCGCGAGCATCAACCCGGCGCGCGCCTTCGGCCCAGCCCTGCTCTCCGACACGTACGAGCACTTCTGGAACTACATGATCGCGCCGCTGGTCGCCCCGGCCCTCGTCGGCTTCGCCCACCGTGCCTGGCGTACCCGCCGGGCCGACGCCCCCTCGTCGGCGTCCGCGCCCGCGTCCGCCGAGGCCTGAGCCCTCACTTCCCCACCACACCCCAGGAGTACCCGTGTCCACCTCCCGAGGACTGATCATCAATGGCCAGGAGATCCCCGCCTCCTCCGGCCGCACCGCTTCCGACATCAACCCCTGGACCGGCGCCGTCTGTGCGGAGGTCGCCGCAGGCACCCCCGACGACGTACGCCGTGCCGTGGACGCCGCCGACTCCGCGTTCGAGGCGTGGGCCGCGACCAGGCCGGCCGAACGCCGCCGGATCTTCCTGCGCGCCGCGCAGCTGATGGCCGAGCGGACCGAGGAGGTCGTACGAGTGATGGCCACGGAGGTCGGCGGCGTCGCACCCTGGGCGGGCTTCAACGCCCGCCTGGCCGCCGACATCCTGCTGGAGGCGGCGGCCGAGGTCACCCGGCCGACCGGTCAGACCCTCACGACGAACGCCGAAGGCGTCTACTCCGCGCAGGTCCGGGTGCCCAAGGGTGTCATCGCCGCGATCTCGCCGTGGAACGCGCCGCTCATCCTCGGTGTCCGTGCCGTCGCGATGCCGATCGCGATGGGCAACACCGTGGTGATGAAACCCAGCGAGGACGCCCCGATCGCCTGCGGTCTGCTGATCTCCGACGTCCTGCACGAGGCCGGCCTGCCCGCCGGTGTGCTCAACGTCGTCACCAACGACCGCGCCGACGGCGCCGAAGTGGTCTCCGCGCTGATCGCCGACCCCCGGGTACAGATGGTCAACTTCACTGGTTCCACAGAGGTCGGCCGCACCATCGGCGTTCAGGCCGCCCAGCACCTCAAGCCCGCCGTGCTCGAACTCGGCGGCAAGAACGCCCTGCTGGTGCTTGCGGACGCGGAGATCGACTACGCGGTGGACGCCGCGGTCTTCGGCTCCTTCATGAACGCTGGGCAGATCTGCATGTGCGTGGACCGCATCATCGTCCACCGCTCGGTAGCGGACGAGTTCACGGCCAAGTTCGCCGCCCGCGTGAAGGCTCTGCCGTACGGCGATCCGAGCGACCCCGGCACCGCCGTCGGCCCGGTCGTGAACGAGGCCGCCGCCCGCCGGGTCTCGGCGCTTGTCGCGGACGCGGTCTCCCTCGGCGCTGAACTGGCCGCGGGCACCGGCGAGATCGAGGAGCCGGGCACGCTGATCCGGCCGGTGGTACTGACCGGGGTCACCAAGGCGATGAAGGTCTACTACGACGAGATCTTCGGTCCGGCGACCGTGGTCCACGTGGTCGACAGCACCGACGAGGCCGTCTCGCTCGCCAACGACACCCCGTACGGGCTGACCGCCGGCGTCATCACCGAGGACCTGGCGAAGGGCTTGGAGGTCGCGAGCCGGCTCCGTACCGGCATCGTCCACGTCAACGACCAGTCGATCGCGGACGAACCCCAGGCTCCCTTCGGCGGCGTGAAGAGCTCCGGCTACGGCCGCTTCGGCGGGCAGGCGGGCGCCGAGGCCTTCACCGACACGCGCTGGGTCACCGCGCAGGCCGTGGGCCACGCGCACTACCCGATCTGACGGTTCGCATCCCGGGGAGGCGGGACGGACCAGTCATTCCCGGGTACCGATCCGCCGGTAGATGTCGGGGCGCCGGGAACGGAGCAGCACGGCCACCGACGAGCCGGTCACCATGCAACCGATCAGGACCGCGATGGCCACCGCCGACGCCGAACTCGAACCGGTAAGCAGGTCGATGTTGGAGGTCATGGTGATGGCCACGGCTATCATCACGGCGGCGGCTGTCACCGGAGCGATGATCCGGTGCCAGACGGTCACCTCGGTCGGCCACTGCCGCACCAGGTAGGCGACGATCCCCACAGCCGACAGGCACATGAGGAGCAGCAGGAAGTATCCGGCGGTACCTGTGAGGGTGGCGTAGATCTTGGTGGCGGACCGGGACGAGGCAGCCGCGAGAAGCACGAAGCCGACCGTGACGACGCTCAGGACGATACTCGCCCGGTGCGGAGAGCCGAAGCGAGGGTGCGGTGTCCCCAGCGAACGCGGAAGGATGCCGTCGAGGCCGAGGTTGAACAGGTACCGGGCGATGACGTTGTGTATGGCCGTCACCGACGCGAAACTGCTGGTCACCACGAGAACCGTGGTGATGTCGAAAGCGACGAGTCCCACGTACTCGCGCATGCTTCCCAGAAACGCGGAGGCCGGACCGGCCGCGATGGCCGGGGCCGCGTTGTCCTCACCGTACGCCTGGACGAGGAGCCAGGATCCGACGCTGTAGAGGATTCCGAGCAGCGCGACCGAGAGGTAGGTCGCCCGGGGCACCGTCCGTTCCGGATCACGTACCTCGTCGCGGAATATCGCGGTCGACTCGAACCCGGAGAAAGCGATGAAGGCATAGGCGAGGCCTGCCGCCAGTCCACCCGCGAAGAGGTGCTGCGGGTTGAAGGAGGGCGCCGAGAGGTGCCCTGTGTCGCCGCCGGAGACGACGACGGCCGCGTCGAAGACGAGCACCGCGAAGACCTCGAGGACCAGAAGGATGCCGAGCACGCGGGCCGAGAAGTCGACGCGGAGCACCCCGAGGACGGCGGCTCCGCAGGCGACCACGAGCGACCAGACCCACCAGGGAGTGTCGGGGCCGTGGAAGGTGGTGATCAGGGATTCCATCGCCAGTCCGACGAACGGCAGAATTCCTGTCATGCCCAACGTGTAGCCCACCACGGCGATGAACGATGCCGAGAGGCCTGCCGGGCGCCCCAGTCCCGCGGTGACAAAGGTGTAGAAGGCGCCGGCCCCCGGGATTCTCCTCGACATGACGGTGTAGCCGACGGCGTAGACCGCCATCAGCGCACACACCATGATCAAGAGCAGTGGTGTTCCGATGCCGACGCCGAAACCGATCGACAGGGGGACGACTCCCGCGATGATGCCCAGCGGTGCATTGAAGGCCAGCACCGTGAAGATGAGCTGGAACACACCCATGTTGCCGTGCAGACGGTCGCTGGGTTCATGAGGGGCCGGGCTGATGGCGAGCGAAGGGGCTGGTTGGCCTGACGGCGGGTACATCGCTTTCCTGGACATCGAGGCTCCCTCAGAGCAGTCACAGAAATGGGCGTGGTGGGAGAAGAAGGAAAGGTCCGTGGTGTGGCAGCGGCCTCACGGACCGAACAGAGGGGCCTGATGGGCCAGATATGTGGGCACGGGGGTGGCATGGTCGCGGCTCCGGACTCAGGTCGTACGTGGGTCGCCCAGAGCCACATGCAGCGCCTCGGGGGCGCGGAACACGAAGCCTCGGAACGAGGGTTCGTGATGGGACGGATCCAGTCGCAGGTCCGGATAACGCTCGAAGAGCCTCTGCACCGCGAAGCGGATCGCCACTCGGCCGAAGTAGTTCCCGGAGCAGAAGTGCATTCCGGAGCCGAAGGCGAGGTGTTGACCTGCTCGGCGGTCGATGTCGAAGACCGCCGCGTCGGCCCCGAAGACCTCATGGGCCCGATTCGCGGCTCCTACCGAGGCGTTGACGAAGGTGTCCGCAGGCAGGTGCTGGCCCTCGATCTCGACGTCGGCAAGGGTGCGCCTGACGTTGACCTGGATGGGCGAGACCCACCGCAGGGCTTCCTCGATCGCCGGACGGACGACCGCTTCCGGATCCGCGGCGAACCGGGCCCTCAGGCGCTCGTCCATGAGCAGTGCCGCCGCCAGCGTACTGGCGCCGTGCCCCGGTTCCTGCAGGCCGCCGCCGATCACGATCTTGAGCGTCGGGGTGATGTCGTGGACCCGTTCGTCCAGGCTGTCGCCGACCGCGTGGCGGAGCAGGTGGGAGACGATCGTGTCGTTCGGGGCCTGATCGAGGCGCTGGAAGACCTCTGACATCTCCGCGTCGATTTCACGGCTGATGGTGTGTGCCTCACGTGCGACATTCATGTCCCCGTTGAGGTTGGAGGACGCGAGGATGATGCCCCGGAACCAATGGCGCAGGGTGTCGGCCGACACTTCGGGAATGCCGATGACGCGTCCGAGACTCAGCACGGAGATGGGTTCGAAGTACTCGGAGACCAGCTCTGCTGTCGAGCGGTCGTCCAGCTGCCAGAGCCGGCGCTCGACCACGTCCCGGATGACGGCGTCCGTGTACGTGTCGACCACCGGGCGAGCCAGACAGGCGTGCAACGCCTTGCGGTAGCGCCGGTGCTGTGGTCCGTCCACGCTGAGGATGTTGTGCTCGCCGATGCACTCGAGCGGTTCCGGCGGGAAAACGGCCGCGAACCGCTCGGTGTCCTCGTGAATGGCCTTCACCGTCTCGTAGCCGGTCGCCAGCCAGCCGCCGGCGGCCGGCACGTAGGCGACCGGCGCCTCGGAGCGCAAACGCTCGTACAACGGGTAGGGGTCGTGCTCCAGGTCTGCGAAGCTGAGGGACTCCAGCTCGCGCTCCAGTGTCTTGCTCGCCTTCATCGCAACTCCTCGGGTGATGCGAACTCCTGCTGCCCGGACACCGGAGCGCGGCCGGTCAGCCCGCCGGCCAGGGTTCGACGACCTGCTCCCGCAGTTCCGGCACATGGGCGGTACTGACATCGACCAGGCCACCTGTGCCGAACGACGCGGTGGGTGCGGTGGCGTCGGTCGGACGGCGCGCTCCGAACTCGGAGTTGGTCTCGAAGGCGAACCGCCTGCCCTCGTGCTCGGGCGGCAGGCCGCCCGGGCGCAGACGGGGAATGACTTCCTCGGCGAACAGCGTCATCGACTTGTCCGCCAGCCAGCGGGGCTTGGTGCCCGAGTTCATCCCCAGGACAAGCCGTGCCGCCCCCATCTCGTCGAGATAGTCCTTCAGCTTGCGCGCAACCGTCTCGGGCGATCCGGCGATCAGCCAGCCGTTGTCGACGATCTGGTCGTAGCTGAGCTCACTGATCGGCGTCGAGCGGTAGCCGCCGGCCATCGCCCGCCGCAGGGACGTCTCGCTGATGTATCCCGGCGGAAAGACGTCGTGCGGCGCCGACCGGAAGAAGTTCTGGTAGGTCCACAACTCGTGCGCTTCGGCCTCCCGGCGCGCCTGTTCGTCGCTCTCCGCGACGTGCACGGTGACCACCAGCGCGAGTTGGCGCGGGTCCATCTCGTACCCCTCCTCCCGGCACAGATTGCGGAGGGTCTCGACCGTGCGCAGGAGACCTGCCCGCGGGCTGAGGGCGGCCTGGTAGACGTAGCGGTGCTTCGCGACGAGCTGCAGGGTCTCGACGGAACCTCCACCAGGGATGAAGACCGTCGGGTGCGGCTCCTGAAGGGGCTTGGGCCACAGGTTCACGTAGGGAATGTTGAAGAACTCGCCCTTCCACTCGAAGGGACCGGGCCGGGTGAACGCCGCCATCAGCAGGTCGTGGGCCTCACGGAAGCGACGTCGTGATGTCGCGGGGTTCATGACTCCCGTGGAGTGGTACTGCATGCCGTGCCCCATCGGGAGGCCGAAGAAGAACCGCCCCCTGGACATCGTGTCCAGCGTGGCGATTTCCTCGGCCAGCCGCAACGGGGACAGATAGTCGTTGATGATCGGTCCGACGACCCCGATGCGGATCCGTCGCGTGCTCGCCGCCGCGTAGGCCGCGGCGAGCATCGGGTTGCCCAGACTGCCGATGGGGCCGTTGTGCTGCTCGCTGACGATGACTCCGTCGAACCCGAGGTCCTCCAGCGTCCGGATGGTGTGCAACTGGTCGTCGAGCGCGTGCTGTCCGAGGACCTTGTCGTAGTGGGTGTTGGGCAGGTCGATGTAATTGGACTTGCGCTTGGGTGCGTAGGGAGCGTTCGGGAAGGGTGTCTCCACCAGCACGTTGAACTCGTAGTCGGTCATGGCGTTCTCCTCACGTGTTGGCGGCGACATGCTGCGTGACCAGTCCGCTGATCTCGGCCGGGTGCTCGAGGTGGGGCAGGTGACCGGACGACTGCCCCGTGGGGCCCTCGAAGGTGATCAGCCGTGCGTCCGGGATGAGTTCCGCGTACCGTCCGGCCATCGCTGTCGGGACGACGCGGTCCTCCTGGGCGCCGATCACCAGCGTCGGGGTGCTCACGCGCCGGAGCCGGTGGTCGAGGCGGTGGTCGTATCTCGGATTCCACATCAGCCGAGCCGTGGCCGCGCTCTCGACCATGGCGCGGATCATGTCGTCCGGGTCGCCTTCCTGTTCGAAGTACTCCGCGTACGCCGCCTCACGTCCGTTGAGGAGGGCCGAGAGCCGCTCCTCGGGCAACATCCGGAAGGTGTCGATCGACGGGACGTCCGGCAGTCTGAGGCCGGTCGGGGTGATCAGGGTGAGGCTCTTGAAGCGGCGGGGGTAGAAGACTGCCAGGTCGGCGGCCAGCCAGCCGCCGAGACCGTGGCCGACCAGGTGCACCGGCTCCAGTCCGAGAGCGTCGAGCAGGCCGTCGTAGTGCAGGACGAGATCCTCGAAGGACTGGATCTCGTCGTTGATCGGTGTCTCGCCGTACCCCGGATGCTCGGGAACCACGCAGTCGACGGCCCCGGACAGCTTCTCGAAGAACGGCAGCCATGCGCGTGTCAGCCCGTCGCTGTGGAGATAGACGACACGCTCCCCTTGTCCCTTGCGTCGGTAGGCGGTACTCAGCCCGCCCACCTCGACGAACTCCGGCTGGGTGTAATACGCCCACGAGGGCGCCTTCGCCGTCTCCGTACTCATGTTCACCTCAAGTCGTTCGATAATCGGGCTCTACGTCCTCAGGATCGGCCTATTCGGCCGGGATCAGGCGCGCCCCACGCTGGGCGATCACCTCGAACTCCACCTTGAGTTCGGGCGCGGCCAACTGGCAGATGGCCAGGGCGCCGCTGGCCGGCTTGGGATCGGGGAGCATCTCCCGGATGACGTCGTTGACTTCGCGTTCGTAGGCGCGATCGGTGATCGTCGGGCGGAAGTAGACGATCTCCGACAGCGAACTGTCGACGTCCTCCAGGAGCTTGGCTATCCCCACGATGACCTCCCGCGCCTGGTCTGCCGCCGTCTCGCCGAGCGCGGCCAGCCCCGAGATGAAGATCAGATCGTCACTGGCGATCGCCGTCGCGAACGGATGAATGTGGGCGGGCCCCGGGATCACGCGGTAGTCGGGCATGATGGTTCGCTCCTTCGGATGGGGGTTTCAGCTGAAGGTCGACGGCTCCGCACCTCCGTTCGGGCAGACGCGGAGGCGCGGTCGTCACGTGCGGTGACTGCTGCTGCGGGTCCATGCGTCGACGCCGACGGCGAGGAGGATGATCGAACCGCTGACGATCTGCTGGTAGATCGGGTCTACGCCGATCAGGTTGAAGCCATTGGAGATGAGCGCCAGGGTGAAGACGCCGACCAGGGTGCGCCAGATCGCACCTTGCCCACCCAGGACGCTGTTCCCGCCGATCAGGATCGCGGCCAGCGCGTCGAAGATGAGGTTGGCGCCGCTCGATGCCCCGACGGAAAGGCTGCGTGCCGCGACGACCAGTCCGGCGATCGCCGCGGCGCCGCCCGACAGGATGTAGGCGGCCACGAGTGTCTTGCCGGTCGACACTCCGGAAAGCCTGGCGGCGGCCAGGTTGCCCCCGGTCGCGAACGCCTGCCGCCCGAACACGGTGAAGTTCAGGAGAAAGGAACACAGCAACGCGACGCCCACGAAGAACCAGCTGGAGAGTCGAAACCCCAGGAACTGCGTGTTGGCGAAGTTCGCGAACGACGGGTCGGTGACCAGGAGAAGTCCTGAACCGCTGATGGCCGTTGCCAGGCCACCGTAGGCGATCATCGTGCCCAGCGTGCCGACGAAGTGGTTGATGCGGCCGACTGTGACCAGTAGCCCGTTCACGAGCCCGAGTACGCATCCCGCCAGGATTCCGGCGGCGATGCCGAGTGCCGGCTGCGTGTGGTTGCCGACCTTCACTCCCACGATCGCCGATACGGCGAAAATCGCGGCGGCCGAGAGGTCGAAGCCGCCGGCGATGATCACGACCGTGCCCGCACACGCGATCAGCCCCATTCCCACGGAGCTGTCGACCACGTTCTTGAGGTTGCCCACGGTCAGGAACGTGTCCGTGGTGAAGGACAGAACAACGAACAGAAGGATCAAGAACAGGACAACGGCGCCATCACGCAGTGTCGCTGCTCCTGTGATCCGCTCTTTACTGATCCGCCCTTTGCGCGGGGGCGCCGGCGAAGGCGAGGCGGAGGGTGTGGTCGGTAGGGCAGTCATAGAGGGCACCCCTCCAGAGTCCGATATTCGGGACTACTAGTTCGGAAAAGCTATCAGCGGCTTGAACAGGTGGCAATGCCTGATGTCGTTTCGCACTTCACTGGGTTGTCGCGACCGCGCCGAACGCCGCCGCGAGTACGCGTTCCTCGTTCGCCTCCGCAGCCTGCAACTCCGCCACGAGACGCCCTCGGCGCATGACGAGCACCCGGTGTGCGAGCCCGAGAACCTCCTCGACGTCACTGGAGATGACGAGAATGGCCATGCCCTGCGCGGCGAGCGACACCAGCAACTCGTAGATCGCTCGCTTCGCTCCGACATCGACTCCGCGGGTCGGTTCGTCGACGAGCAGCACCCTGGGTCCGCCCATGAGGCATTTGGCGAAGAGCACCTTCTGCTGGTTGCCGCCCGAAAGACCGCTGACCAGTGCGTCCGGCCCGCTCGCACGGACTCCGAGATCACGCATGAGGTGCTCGACGGCCTGCTGCCTGCCACCCCGCCTCAGCAAGCCGAAAGAACTCACGTCGCCGAGACTCGCCATCACCACGTTCTCGGAAATTGATCGCATCATCACCAGGCCGTCCTTCTGACGGCTCTCCGGGAGCAGGACGAGACCGCGCTCGATCGATCCACGTGGTGAGCCCCGTGAAATCGGACGGCCGTCCAGGACGACGGTTCCGGAGTCGAAGCCATCGGCGCCGAAGACGGCGCGCGCCACCTCCGTACGGCCACTCCCGATGAGGCCGGCCAGGCCGACGATCTCTCCGGGCCGAAGGTCGAATCCGACGTCCGAAAAACGCCCTGCGGCAGTCAGATTCCGGACTTGGAGCAGAGGGTCCACGGAAGGGGCACACGGTATGCGCTCGGGGAAGGCGAGTTCGAGGGAGCGGCCCAGCATCGCCCGCACCAGCGATTCCTCGGTCTCCTCCGCCGCGGGGCGGGTCCTGACGTGCTCACCGTCGCGCATGACCGTCACGGTGTCCGAGATCTGGAGGACCTCTCCGAGGAAATGTGAGATGTACACGATCGTCGTGCCCTGATCCCGTAGTCCTCTGATGATCTCGTAGAGCTGCTCCGACTCGACCATGGTCAGGGGCGCGGTCGGCTCATCCATGATGATCAGTTCGGCATTACGCGCGACGGCCCTGAGGATCTCGACCTTCTGCTGGTCGGCCAGGCGAAGCGATCCGACGCAGGCGTCACCGTCGAGGTCGAAGCCGGTCCTCCGCAAGAGTTCCTTGAAGCGACGACGCAGGTCACGCGGCCGGAGGAGACCGGCTCGATGTGATTCGACGCCGAGGAAGACGTTCTCCATAACGGATCGGGCCGGCACCATGGCCAGCTCCTGGTCCATCATGGCGATGCCGCTTTCCAGAGCATGACGGGGGGAATAGTGCTGCACGCGCCTGCCGGCCACGGTCAGCCGGCCGGCGCTCGGCGCGACGACCCCGGCCATGATCTTGCTGATGGTGGACTTGCCGGCCCCGTTCTCACCGACGATCGCGTGTACCGAGCCGCGGGCGATGGTGAAGCTGACATCCCGCACGGCATGCACTCCGCCGTAGCTCTTGAAGATTTCACTCAGCTCGACGTGGGCACGGTTCGTCGCTTGCTCACTCATCAGGTATGTCCTCCTCTGCCGTTCGCCGCGAAGCCACGAACCATGGAGGCGCTCCGAATCGGACTCCATGTGTCGATATTTGACCGCACCGACGTTGCAGCGAGGTTAGCGGCGGCACCTAGCTGTGCGACAGATGATTGCGTGGCAATCTTTTGCCGCGCCGGACCCCCAAGCTTCGGAGGACACCACTTTCTTGCGCCGGGCATGTCACACCCGCTCTGGAACCAGATCGAGGGCTTGCCGCAGCAGTTCTTCCGCTCGCGCCTGTCCGTCGGCGGTCAGCGGGATCAGGGGCGGCCGCACAAAACCCGACCGCAGCAGTCCTCGCTTCGCCAGGACCCATTTCGCCGCAGCGGGATTCGTCTCGGTGAAGACCATGTCGACCAACGGATGAAGCTTGTAGTGCAGTTCGCGGGCGCGGACCAGGTTCCCGGCCTCCGCGGCCTCGTACATCTCCGCGACCGCGGCGGGCGCGATGTTGGCCACGGCGCTGACGAATCCGACGCCGCCCAGGCTCAGCAGTGGCAGACACAGCAGCTCGATGCCGGACCACACAAGGAGTTCGGGGCCGCACTCGTGGATGACCCGCGAGAAATGCTCGAAGTCCTTGGTCGTCTCCTTGATGCCGACGACGTTGTCGAAGTCCCGGAACAGTCGGCCCACGGTCTCCGGAGCCACGTCGACCGCGGTCCGGGAGGGCACGTTGTAGATGACGATCGGCAGGTCGGGATATTCCCGGGCGACCGTGGCGTACCACTGGTAGAGCGCTTCCTGGGTCGGCCGCGCGTAGTACGGCGTGATGACCAGGGCGGCGTCGGCGCCGGCGTCGCGAGCGACGCCGGTCAGCTCCAGGGTTTCGTCGAGCTTGGCCGATCCGGTCCCGGGCAGGAACGGGACGCGGTCGGCGACGATCTCGGCGGCGAGCCGGATGGCGTCGGCCCGCTCCGCGAGGCTCTGTGCGCTGGGCTCGCCCGTGGATCCGCCGATCGAGATCCCGTGCGTGCCGTTCTCCAGCTGGAACTCGATCAGACGGCGCAGGCCCAGCGGGTCCGGAGCACCGTCGTCGGTGAACGGACTCACCACCGGGGCGATCGAGCCGCGGATGCGGGCGGGGTCTGTGCGGTACTTCATGACGTGGTCTCCCTGTCCTGCTCGGTACCCGCTTCGGCTCGATCGGTCGCCCAGGCCTCGTAGCGTTCGAGCCAGGCTCCGCTCAGCGGGTAGAGGCCGTCGACGCTCGCACCGGCGCGCACCTGCTCGGTGATGAAGGCCTCCCGCCGCTCCTGCTCCACGGAAGTGGCGAGGATCCGCGCGGCAATCGAAGGGGGAATGACCACGACACCGTCGTCGTCGCCCACGATGATGTCGCCGGGCAGCACCGTCGCGCCCCCGCAGGCGACAGCCACATCTGTGTCCCAGGGGACGTGCTTGCGCCCCAGCACCGCCGGGTGAGCGCACTGCGCGAAGACCGGCATGTCCAGGGTGGCGACGGTGGCCGCGTCCCGGACGCCTCCGTCGGTGACGATGCCGGCGGCTCCTCGGACCTGGGCCCGGAGCGCGAGGATGTCGCCGATGGTGCCGCTGCCCGCCTCACCGCGGGCGTCCATGACGAGGACCTCGCCGGGGAGTATGGAGTCGATCGCACGCTTCTGGGCGTTGAGCCCGCCGCCGTAGTCGGCGAAGAGGTCCTCACGCAGCGGCACATACCTGAGCGTCCGGGCGCGGCCGACGAATCGCGCGCCGGGCCTGGTCGGTCGGACGCCGTCGATCACCGTGCTGGTGAGTCCATGGGCGCGCAGTTGGGCGGCCAGAGTCGCCACCGCGACAGTCCGGAGCCCCGCGATCACTTCGGTGAGTGGGACTTCACTGTCCGGCTCGGTGCGTTCTTCCTGGTTCATCTGTTCCCACCTCGCTCGCCGAATGCGGCGGTCCTGGCATCGTGGTCGTTACGCGGCAGTGCCCCGACGGCGGGAATGGGCACCGTGCCCTCAGTCACGGTCCTGGTGAGCCGCCCGGTGCTCAACTCGCCTGCGTTGACCTCCACTTCGACCGTCTGGCCGGGTAGCGCGACGCTGGAGCCGGTCGGCGTCCCGAGCAGGATCAGGTCTCCCCGGCGGATGCGCAGGACCCGCGACAGATCGGCGATCACGTACTCGGGGCCGAAGATCATGTCGTCCTGGTCCGCGTCCTGGACGAGCTCCGAGTCGAGCCAGGTGCGCACACGTAGGGTCTGTGGGTCGATGCCGGCGGCGGTCAGCAGCCGGGGGCCGACCGGGGTGAACCCGCTCCAGCCCTTGGAATGGACATTGGACCCGGGATCGGCGTAACGCAGGTCGTAGACCCCGAAGTCATTGGCGGCGGTGACCGCCTGGACGTGGCGCCACGCGTCGCGCTGGTCCACGTTGGCCGGGGTGTCGCCCATCAGCAGCGCGATCTCACCCTCGTAGGCGAGCAGGCCGCAGCCCAGTGGTCGGACGACTTCGACGTCGGAGACCGACACCGTGGTGGGCGGCTTGAGGAAGTACGACGGCGCCGACGGTGTCCGGCCCCGTTCGGCAGCACGGCTGCGGTAGTTCAGATGGACCGCGATGAGCGTGCCGGGCGCGATGTCCGTCAGTTCGTTCACGGGGCTGGTCCTCGTCGACTCGAAGTGGGCTCCGGCTGCGCGGTTGCGTCCCCCCAAGCGCGACCGCGCGGCCGGAATTCAATCAGTGGATGGCGAGGTAGTCCTCGAGAGTGGTGGGTGTGACCTTGAGCAGGGGATCGCGCACTTTCTCGCCCGGGAACTCACTGGCCTCGAAGAACCACCGGCGCGACGCGGGCATGCCCCACAACTGGGAGCGGCGCATGTTCGACAGGTCCCAGCGGATCGGCTCGGCCTCCAGGTCGATGAACTGGTAGTGCGTGGTGAACAGTTCGATGCGGTGTCCGTCCGGGTCACGCAGATACAGGAAGACGGCATTGCTGATCCCGTGCCGGCCCGGGCCGCGGTCGATCTGATCGCCGTGGCCGAGGCTGCCCGCCACGTCGGCGGCGTGCATCAGCGCGGACACGTCCGGGACCGTGTAGCCGAAGTGGTGCATGCGGGGGCCGCGTCCGTTGGTGAAGACCAGGTCGTGGGTGTTGCCCTTGACCTCCAGCCAGGTGCCCCACATGTCGTCGGTGCCGTCGGTCGCGGTGTACTCGGACATGCGGAATCCGAGGGCGGAGTAGAAGTCCACCGCGGCCTGCACGTCGTACGTGACGATCTGGAAGTGGTCGAACCGTTCCGGAGCGGCGGACCGGAAGGTGTGGAACTGCTGCATCTGGCGCGGCACGGTCTCCATGGACGCGCAGAGTTCGATGTGCGTGCCCACCGGGTCGACGAAGCGCAGGGTCCGGCCCTGGTACGGCACATCGACGAAGGTGGCATGGATGCCGAGCTCCGCGAGATGGCGGTGGGCCTTCTCGATCTCGTCGTCGTCGGTCACCCGGAACCCGACCTGCTCGCACAGGCCAGGGCTGTCGGACTTGCGCAGGACGAGACTGTGGTGGGCCGCTTCCTCCACGCCGCGCAGGTAGATCGTGTCCGGGGTCTCCTCGGTGACGACGAGTCCGGTGACATCACGGTAGAAGTCCCTGCTCGCGCCGAGATCGGCGACGGCCAGGACGGCGTGACTGGCCCGCGTGATGGTGAAGGCGGGAGTGCGGTTCCAGACGGGGAGCATGTCCTCTCCAAAGGGCAGTGCGGGTGGGGCCGTGCATCCAGGGAACTGGTTCAGGGGTCAGAAGACGATCGTGTGCTTGTCATGCCTGACGACGCGGTTCTGGCAGTGCCACAGAACCGCGCGGGAGAGCACCTGTCGTTCGACGTCGGCACCCCTGCGGACCAGCTCGGCCACGCTGTCGCGGTGCGAGGCGCGGGCGACGTCCTGGTCGATGATGGGCCCCTCGTCGAGGTCTTCCGTCACGTAGTGGGCGGTGGCCCCGACCAGCTTCACGCCGCGTTCGTGCGCCCTGCGGTAGGGCGCGGCGCCGATGAACGCCGGCAGGAACGAGTGATGGATGTTGATGACCGGGACGCCGATCTTCTCGAGGAAGCCGGGCGAGAGGATCCGCATGTAGCGGGCGAGAACCACCAGGTCGACGTTGCCCCTGAGCAGGTCCAGATGCTCGGCCTCGACCGCGTCGCGGTTCGTCGCGTCCGTGGGCGTGTGGATGAACGGGACGCCGAAGTTCCGTACGTCGGCGGCGAGATCGGCATGGTTCGAGATCACCATCGGAACGGTCATGGGGATCTCGCCCCGGCGCTGGCGCCAGAGCAGATCCAGCACACAGTGATCGGACTTCGACGCCAGGATCGCCACCCGCTTGGGGGCGGCCTGGTCGAACAGCTCCCAGTTCAGGTCCAGTTGGCCGGTCAGTGAATCCAGGTCCGCTTCGAGCGCCGGGACGCGCACGGCGAGATCGGGGAGACGGAACACCGTGCGCTGGAAAAAGGCACCGCCCGACGGATCGTCCGAGTGCTGGTCCAGAGCCGTGATGTTGGCCCCGTGCCTCTGGAGCAGTGCGGTCACCGCGGCGACGATGCCGGGCCTGTCCCGGCCCTGGACGACGAGGCAGCCATGGTCGGCCTGCCCGGCGGACGTGGGAGCGGTGGCGGCCGCCGGCTGTGCAATGGTGGTCATCTCAGGCCGTCCTCGCAGACTGGGTGGGGTCGAGTCGGACAGCGAAGTCACGGGCCCACTCCGAGGCCGCGCGCATGCCGCCGAACGTGTAGAAGTGCATCCGGACATCGCCGTGGACGGCCGGATCGAGGCCCTCCTCCAGCGCCGAGACGTATGCGTCGGGACCGGCGGTGCCCATGAGATTGGCGAGGGAGAAGCCGTACTTGCGCGCGATCCCGGCCGACGAGGACACACCGAACCGGCGGGCGTACGACAGCAGGCGCTTGATGCCGACCGGCCCGGGAACCCCGACGCGTATCTGGGCGTCGATCCCCTCCCCTCGGATCGCGGCGATCCAGGCCAGGGTCGGCTGGGCGTCGAAGCCGAACTGCGTGATCACGGCGGGGACCAGGCCCTGCTCTGTGAGCAGAGCGGTTTTGGCATGCAGTGCCTCGGCCAGCTTGTGGTCCGCGATGTGCGGGTGCCCTTCCGGATATCCGGCGAAGCCGACCCGCCGCACGCCCGCCGTCTGCAACATCCCGCTGCGCAGAACGGAGAGGCTGTCGGCGAATCGGCCGGCGGGCGTCGTCGGGTCGCCGCCGACGACGAAGACCTCGTTGACCGCCCCGGCCTCGCCCAGCGCCGCGAGGAACTCGCCGAGTTCGGCTGTCGAACGCAGGCGGCGGGCGGAGATGTGCGGGACCGCGACAAAACCGTGGCGGCGCACCGCTCTGGCCGCGTCGACCCGCTCTTCCATGGTCTCGTTGCCCAGGTAGGTGATGTTGACGCGGGTCCCGATCGGGAGCAGTTCCGCGGCCTCGTCGAGCCCGGGAACGTCCTTGCCCGTCATTTCCAGCGAGAAGTCGTCAAGCACGTTCGGGCGCTGCCCGAGTCGCCTTTGACCACCGGAGTCGTGCTGCATGGGATGTGCCCTCCTCCACGGCGGAACGCAGTGCACCCGCTCGACCGGGCCACTGACACGCCTGGTCAGCCGGCCGCGCTCACTCCGGATCGCAGCGGTGGTCCGATCCACCGGCCAGGGGAGCGCGGGGCGGAGATCCGTCAGCGACGCCGCCTGGAACAGGATCCTCGTTGACGGCCAGCCATATGGGAAGAATCATCTGGATATAGTCGCTATACAGAGAATGAATGACGGGAGGACGGTCATGGAACTCCGGCAGCTCAAGTACTTCATCGCCATCGCCGAGGCCGGCTCGTTCTCTGCCGCGGCGACCGTCCTGCACATGTCCCAGCCACCGCTGAGCCTCGCCATCGCGCATCTGGAACGAGAGCTCGGTGTGACGTTGTTCGTCCGCACCTCGAAGGGGGTCCGGATCACCGGCGCGGGCAGCCAACTGCTGGAGAGCGCCCACCAGATCCTCGACGACGTCTCGGCCCTGACCGACCGGCTGGCCCGCTACAGCACCGGCCACACCGGCCGCATCACCCTCGCCGCCGTCCCGTCCCTGATGTGGAACCGTATCCCGTCAATGCTGCGCCGCTATGAGGCCGAGCACCCCGACGTCGACGTCCGGCTGCTCGATCCCGGACCACTGGACGCCATCGACATGGTGCTGGAGCGGGCGGCGGACCTGGCGTTCATCGTGACCGCGGACAACCGGCGCCTCGCGGAGAACTACGCCGCCTCGCTCGACTTCACGCCGTGCGGCGAACTGGAGTTGCGTGCTGTGCTGCCACCGGAGGACGAGCACATCAGCGATCCGATGGACCTGCGTGAGCTGGACGGTCGCACCCTGTTCGTCCCGCGCCGCACGCTCGCCGTGCCCAGCCTCGCCGAGGTCGTCGAGGGAGCTCTGTACGCGCGCGGCGTCGTCCCTCGCGTCAAGCGGACCGTCGCGACGATCCCGACCTGTCTTCCTCTGGTCGCTGCCGGACTGGGCGTGGCGGTCCTGCCCGAGCCGGAGACGGGCGGCGCCCCGTTGCCGCGCATCACCGTCAGACGCATCGACCCGCCGCTGCCCACCCTGCAGATCGCGGCCGTCTGGCGGCGGGACAGCGATCCGAGCCCGGCGCAGGCGGCGATGCGAGAACTGGCGGTCCAGGAGCGGGCTATGGCGTCGAGCAGTTGGGACACCTCGGCGGCCGACAGCTCACCAGAGAGCGACAAGCCATAGCGGTTCGCTATAGCGGCGAAATCTATTCGGTATTTGCTCGATAGCCTTCCTGGTTCGAGACTTCTGGAGTCATCGCCGACCTGCTCCTGGCGTCCGTTTTCCGGTCCCCGGTCTTCGGCCGGTCGGCGCGCGATCCGGCCCTGAGAAGGACATATGCATCCCGCCAATCTCCAGGAAGTCATCGACGCGTCAGGCAACATCGTCGAGCACCTGCGTAACGCGCAGAACCCGTCGTACATCGTCCCGGTCGTCGCCTCCGAGTTCAGCAACTGGCGTTCCGAGCAGAAGGCCTGGCGGGAGACGGCCGTTCTCTTCGACCAGACCCACCACATGGACACCCTGGTCATCACGGGTCGGGACGCGCTCAAGCTGATCTCCGACACCGCGGTGAACAGCGTCGCCAACTTCGCCGTCAACCGGGCCAAGCAGTACGTCGCGACCACGGCCGAGGGTTACGTCGTCGGTGACGGAATCCTGTTCCGCGAGGAGCAGGAGCAGTTCGTGTACATCGGCCGCCCGCCGGCCGGCAACTGGCTGCGCTACCACGGTGAGACCGGCGGCTACGCGGTGAACATCGAGGTCGACCGCCGCTCCCCCACCAACCCGATGGGCCAGCCCGTCGTACGCAAGCACTGGCGGCTTCAGATCCAGGGCCCGCGGGCCTGGGACATCATCGAGAAGCTCAACGGCGGGCCGGTGGAGAAGCTCCGCTTCTTCCACATGGGTTACATGAACATCGACGGCACCCGGGTGCGGACACTCCGCCACGGCATGGCCGGCGTGCCGGGCCTGGAACTGTGGGGGCCGTTCGAGGACTACGTACGGATCCGGGACGCGGTCGTCGAGGCCGGCGAGGAATTCGGACTACGGGCGGTCGGTGGGCGTACCTATCCCACCAACACCCTTGAATCCGGCTGGATCCCCGACCCACTGCCCGCCATCTACACCGGTGAGGGGTTGCGCCCGTACCGGACCTGGCTCGGCGCGGAGAGCTGCGAGGCCCGCAACGCGATCGCCGGCAGCTTCGTGTCCGACAAGATCGAGGACTACTACCTCACGCCGTGGGAGCTGGGTTACGGCTCGTTCATCTCGTTCGACCACGACTTCATAGGCCGCGACGCGCTCGAGAAGACCGACCCGGCGACCCAGCGCCGTAAGGTCACCCTCGCCTGGCACCCTGAGGACCTGGCGAAGATCTTCTCCTCGATGGTGAGCGAGGAGGGCATCGGCTACAAGTACTTCGACCTCCCCCTCGCCAACTACGGCTTCTTCAACTTCGACACCGTGCTCGACGCCGACGACCGCCCGCTCGGCTTCTCGATGTGGACCGGGTACAGCGCCAACGAGCGTCGGGCCCTCTCGCTCGGCACGCTCGACCCGTCGGTCCCGCTGGGCAGCGAGGTCAGCGTGGTCTGGGGCGAGCCGAACGGTGGCTCCGAGAAGGCCACGGTCGAGCGCCACGAGCAGTTCAAGGTACGGGCGACCGTGAGCCCCACTCCCTACTCAGCCGTCGCTCGCGAGGACTACCGGCCGGGCTGGCGGACCGCCTGATCAGCAGCGTATGCGCGGTCGCGAAGCCGCCCCTCCCCGTGACGAGAACGAGAACAGGAGCCAGAATCATGACCGCACGCCTGCTCGACGGGCTCGCCACGGCGGCGACCATCAAGGGCGAGTTGAAGGGACGGGTCGCGGCGCTCACCGATCGGGGCTTCCCGGTCGGCCTGGGCACCGTCCTCGTCGGCGACGACCCCGGCTCTCGGTGGTACGTCGACGGCAAGCACCGCGACTGCGCCGAGACGGGGATCGCCTCGCTGCGCCGCACACTCCCGGCCGACGCATCGCAGCAGGCGATCCTCGACACCGTCGCCGAGCTGAACGAGAACGCGGACTGCACCGGCTACATCGTCCAGCTCCCCCTGCCTCCCCATGTCGACCAGCAGCGTGTCCTTGAGGCCATCGCGCCCCCGAAGGACGCCGACGGACTGCATCCGGTCAACCTCGGTCGCCTCGTGGCCAACGTAGGAGACCCGATGACCTCGCCGGTCCCCTGCACTCCGCGCGGCTGCGTCGAACTGCTCGAACGCCACGGCATCTCGCTGCGGGGCAAACGTGTACTGGTCATCGGCCGGGGACTCACAGTCGGCCGCCCGATCGGGCTGCTGCTGACCCGCCGTGGCATCGACGCGACCGTGATCAGCGCCCACACGGCGACCGCCGATCTGGCGGACGAACTGGCCCGCGCCGACGTCGTCGTCGCGGCCGCCGGTTCGCCCCACATGGTCAGGGCGGAACATCTCAGCCCCGGTGCGATCGTGCTCGACGTCGGGGTGAGCCGGGTACAGCGTGACGGGAAGGCCCGGGTCACCGGGGATGTCGACCCGGCGGCGGCGGAGGTCGCGGCGTACCTGT
This sequence comes from Streptomyces sp. NPDC057474, assembly GCF_042802555.1. NCBI lineage: Bacteria > Bacillati > Actinomycetota > Actinomycetes > Kitasatosporales > Streptomycetaceae > Streptomyces > Streptomyces sp. NPDC057474. Next base: position 59,926 of record NZ_JBHVDX010000007.1, read on the forward strand.
CGCCCAATCCGGGCGGAGTGGGCCCCATGACGCGGGCGATGCTGCTCGCGAACGTCGTCGAAGCCGCCGAACGGGGCGTCGCACTCACTGAACAGGTGGCGCTCCCGGCCTAGGCTCCGTGACCGCGACGGCAGAGTGCGTGGCCGGCGGGGCGCCCGAATCCGACACGTTCGGCGTCCGACACCTTCGGCGGCGGGCGTCTCGAAGGAAGCCCGCGTCTGCCAGTGCCGCGTCAGGCGATGTTCGCGGCACCGACCGGCCCTCCAACCGATCAGGTGGGCACCAAGGGCGTCCGCCCGATTCCTCTGCCGTCCGCCCGGCGCAGGGGATGCCCCCGCACTCGTGGGGGCGGGCCGGAGCGACGGCTCTCCCCCCGCCCGATGCCTCCACCCCTGAATGAGCCGCCTCTGGCGAACCCCGGTGCCCGACACGGCGTCCGGCACCGGGAAGGCCATGAACAACAGAAAGGCACGAACAACGTGGACAAGGTCATGGCCTCGGCCGCCGACGCGGTCGCCGACATACCGCAAGGGGCCTCGCTGGCGGTGGGCGGCTTCGGCCTGTGCGGTGTCCCCACCGTGCTCATCGGCGCCCTGCTCGCCCACGGCGCCGGCGGTCTGCGCGTGGTCTCCAACAACTGCGGCGTGGACGGTCAGGGGCTCGGCACCCTGCTGGCGGCGGGCCGGATCGCCCGGGTGACCGGCTCCTACGTCGGGGAGAACAAGGAGTTTGCCCGTCAGTACCTCGCTGGTGAACTGGAGGTGGAGCTCACCCCGCAGGGCACCCTCGCCGAACGACTGCGCGCCGGCGGCACCGGCATCCCCGCCTTCTACACCCCGGCCGGGGTCGGCACCCAGGTCGCCGACGGCGGGCTGCCCTGGCGCTACGGCCCCGACGGCAACGTCTCCGTCGCCTCCCCGCCGAAGGAGACGCGGATCTTCCAAGGGCGGACGTATGTCCTGGAGGAGGCCATCGCCACCGACTTCGCCCTCGTACGGGCCGCCCGCGGCGACCGGCACGGCAACCTCGTCTTCCACCGCAGCGCCGCCAACTTCAACCCCCTGGCGGCCATGGCGGGCCGTATCACGATCGCCGAGGTCGAAGAACTCGTCGAACCCGGCGCCATCGGCCCCGACGCCGTACACCTGCCCGGCATCTACGTCGACCGGGTCGTGGGACCCGTCCCCGCCGACGACAAGGGCATCGAGAAGCGCACCGTCCGCAAGCGTGAGGAGCGGCACTGATGGCCTGGACCCGCGACGAGATGGCGGCCCGCGCCGCACTCGAACTGCCCGACGGCTCCTACGTCAACCTGGGCATCGGCCTGCCCACCCTCATCCCGGGCCACCTCCCGTCCGGCGTCCACGTGGTGCTGCACTCCGAGAACGGCATCCTGGGCACCGGCCCCTACCCGTACGACGACGAGGTCGACCCCGACCTGATCAACGCGGGCAAGGAGACCGTCACCGTGCTGCCCGGCGCCGCGTTCTTCGACTCGGCGCTGTCCTTCGGGATGATCCGCGGCGGCCGCATCGACGTCGCCGTGCTGGGCGGCATGCAGGTCTCCGCGACCGGGGACCTCGCCAACTGGACCGTACCCGGCAAAATGATCAAGGGCATGGGCGGTGCCATGGACCTGGTGCACGGCGCCCGCAAGGTCATCGTCCTCATGGAACACACCGCCAAGGACGGCACACCAAAAATCGTCGACGAATGCACCCTCCCACTGACCGGGCAGGCCTGCGTCCACCGCGTCATCACCGACCTCGCCGTCCTCGACATCACGCCCGACGGCCTGTCCCTGGTCGAACTCGCCCCAGGAGCAACCCTCTCGGACATCCGCGAACGCACGGGACCACCGATACCGGCACCTGCCTGGACCTGAGCCCCTCGACCATGTAAGCGGAGGCCGACCCACCGCCCCGTCAGCGGTCGGCTCCCCAGGCAGCCGCGGGCACAGCCCTCGAACGGCACCAGAAACCGTAGACCGAAACGGAGGTTGCCACGGGGACCGTCCCGCGCGTCCACGGCCACAGGGACAACCACGAAACCCGAGGCCGGGCGACAGCCTGGCCGCCGCAGTCACACGACATCGCCTGCACCAGAAACCACTTCCGCAGCACCAGGCCGCAGCCGGGCACACCCTCGCCCCGCCCTACGTGCGCCGGCAGATCGACTCAGCGGGCGGGCGGTGCCGTCGCCGTACGCGGGCGGGGCAGCAGGAGGGCGTGCCGACGGCGGGGACGTCGAGGGCCCTGGGGAACGTGTCATCGATCCCGCCGGAGGAGACAGCGCTGACGGCGTGGCTGAACGGTGCTGCCGTCGAGGTTGCGGCCGGCGATCGCGCCGTCAAGATCTCGGACGGCGCGGTCGGGGACCCATACCGAGCGCGGAGCCCCACGGCTCGATGACCAGGACCGCAGCCGAGTGCTCACCGACCCGGCAGCCGCCGAACCCGTGCAGGTTGTTTCGGGTCGAAGTGTGTTCGTCGAGAGCTTGGCGCTGGCGCAGCCTCATTCCGGCTGGGGTTCACCACTCGGCCAAGCAGGGAGCCGTGGTGCTCAAGGGGGGACAAGTTGTCCCCGGATCAGGTGTGCCTTCCCCCCTCCCAGCCGAGCCACGCATTCTCGATATCGCGGTTTCTCCGCTGCGTGAGTGGCACCACGGCCCTTTGCGTATGAAGCCCGATGAGGAGTACCAAAGAGATGACTCAGCAGACGATCGCCCTGATCACTGGCGGCAACCGGGGGCTGGGCCGGGCCACCGCGCTCAAGCTTGCCGAGGCGGGCACCGATGTCGTCCTGACCTACCGGTCGAACGAGGCCGAGGCTGCCGAGGTGGTGGACGCGGTCACCGCGCTGGGCCGCCGGGCCGTCGCCCTCCAGCTGGACACCACGTCGCTCGACACCTTCCCCACGTTCTCCGCCGGCCTGCGTAAGGCGCTGGCCACAACCTGGGACCGCGAGACCTTTGACTACCTGGTCAACAACGCCGGCGTCGCGGCGTACACCCCGGTCGGCCAGACCAGCGTCGAGGCATTCGACCTCCTGGTAGATGTGCACTTCAAGGGCGTGGTCTTCCTGACTCAGGAGCTGTTGCCCCTGCTCGTCGATGGTGGGCGCATCGTGAACCTGTCCACCGGCCTGGCCCGGTTCGTGGGCGAGGGCTTCAGCGTGTACGGCGCGGTCAAGAGCGCGGTGGACACCTACAGCAGGTACCTGGCCAAGGAGCTGGGCGGACGCGGCATCAGTGTCAACACGGTCGCCCCGGGACCGATCGCCACCGACTTCGGCGGCGGAGCGGTCCGGGACAACGAGGCGGTCAACGCACTCTGGGCCGGAAACGCCGCCCTTGGCCGCGTCGGTCTGCCCGACGACATCGGCGGCGCGATCGCCGCTCTGCTCTCCCCCGGCACCGGCTGGATCACCGGTCAGCGCATCGAGGCCTCTGGCGGAACCCTGATGTGACCGCCCCAGCGGGTCAACGCGGGGGCCCGTCTCGGCACCTGCTGGAGTGGCTGCACCTGTCACCTCACCACGAACGGACCGGATCATGGACCGCGCTCAGCTCGCCGACTTTCTCCGCACTCGCCGCGAGGCCCTGCAGCCCGAGGATGTCGGCCTGCCGCGCGGGCCGCGTCGCCGCTCTCAGGGCCTGCGCCGCGAGGAGATCGCCATGCTGGCCGGAATGTCCGTGGACTACTACGCACGTATCGAACAGCAGCGCGGCCCGACCCCCTCCGAACCGATCCTCGCCTCGATCGCGCGCGCCCTGCACCTGACACAGGATGAACGCAACCACCTGTTCGAGATCGCCGGGCACCAAATGCCTGGCCCCACCCCCCTGACAGACCACGTCTCTCCAGGGATGATGCGCATCCTGGACCGTCTGGCCGACACGCCGGCCCAAGTGCTGACCGCGCTCGACGAGGCCTTGGTCCAAACCCGGTCGGCGGTCGCCCTCGTCGGGAACGACACCACCCACACCGGACTGTCCCGCAGTCTGATCTACCGCTGGTTCACCGATCCCCGGGCCAGGCGGATCTACCCCGAGGCCGATCACTCTCAGCACAGCCGCGCCTTCGTCTCCGACCTGCGCGTCGCCTACACCCGCCAAGGGCCGGGTTCCCGCGCGGGTGAAATCGCCGAGGCGCTGCTGGCCGGGAGCACAGAGTTCACCACGCTGTGGAACAAGCACGAGATCGGGGTCCGCCGCCCGGAGAGCAAGCGCTTCGCCCATCCCGACCTCGGTGTCCTCGAACTGCAATGCCAGACCCTGCTCGATCCGGGGCAGGACCAGATCCTCCTGGTCTACACAGCCACCCCTGGCACCGAAAGCTACGACAAATTCCAGCTGCTCTCCGTCGTCGGAGATCGGCAGCCCCACCGATGAAAATGGGGGTTCTGGACGAAGTCCCGAACGTGGCCGTCAGGCCAGGACGCCATCCATCCAGGCCAGCAGCGTCTCCACCATGAGGGCCGTGAGTTCCGGTTGGCCGTTGAGGTAGTGCTTGCCGCCCTTGACCGGGGTGATCGCCTTGCGGTCGTGTCGCACCGCCTCGTACAGAGCATGCGCGTGCGAGGGGAAGCAGCCCTGGTCGGCGGTGCCGTAGACGACATGCACGGGGGCCGTGACCGCGCGCAGCCTGGCCGGTCCGTCACCGCGCGTGCGGCTGACGGACCACTGGGACAGCCAGGAGCGCAGTGTCGTGTAGTGCCCGAGCGCGGCCGGCTGGAAGTTCGCGTTCCACGCGTCGCCCCAGAGCGTCCCGGGTTCACGGTCGGACGGGTCCAGGGACAGGTCCAGGAACCGGGGGTCTGCGCAGACGCCGTGTACCAGAAACGGCATGTCGGCGATTCCGCGGGTACTCAGCTCGGCCAGCTGCTTCTCGGCCCGGGCGGTGATCGCTTCGCTGCGGGCGAGTTGAGCGGCCCGGTAGCGCCGCAGGAACTCCGGTGCGTATGGAGGCCCGTTGAGGGGGTCGAACATGTCGAGTTCCGCGTCGCGGTCGAGCGGGTTCTGCTCGTCACGGACCGCCGGGTCGAGCCATTCGGCGAGCAACTGGGCCCGGCCGGGGTGGGCCATCGCCAGGATGAGCGCGTCCGCGCGGGGCAGGTCGGCCCGGGTGAGGTCGGGGCCGCCACCTGAGGGTGCCGACGTGATCGTGGGCTGTTCGGCCTGGTTCTGGTAGAGCGAAACGAGGCCCCCGCCTCCGGAGTTACCGAACAGCACGACCCGTTCGTAGCCCTCGTTCCGCAGGTGTCGGACGACCGACCCGACGTCGACGACACAGTTCTCCAGCAACAGGGCGGTGTCGTTGCCGATGTAGCGGGTCGTCATGCCGATCGCGTCGACACCGGCCCTGGCGAAGGCGCTCAGCGCGTAGTGGCCGAGGAAGTTGGAGGACGGGTGGATGGTGACCACCGCGGTGCGGGCGATCCTGCCCGGCCGCGCCCGGTGCCGGGAGCACCACAAAGTGCCGGCCATCCGGGCCACTCCGGAGTAGATCTCGTTCGCTGAGGCGGAAGCGCCCATCGGCACCGCGAGCAGCTCACGTTCTGTGGTGGGGGCGGGGGTGTTCATCGGCGGGCCCGCCAACTGCTGAGGTAGTCGGGGTCCTCGCAGTCCGCCGCGACCGGGCCCAGGCGCAGGGGCCGGTAGGTGTCGAGCATGACGGCGGTTTCCTCGGTCCGCTCCGCGCCGAGTGCGGCTTCGATACTGCCTGGGTGCGGGCCGTGGATGAATCCAGCGGGGTGCAGTGAGACCGACCCCTGGCCGATACCGGTGCCCCGGCGGCTCATGAAGCTGCCGTCGGCGTAGAACAGCACCTCGTCGGAGTCGACGTTGGCGTGGAACGGCGGGACGGGTACCGCCTCGGGGTGGTAGTCGAACAGGCGGGGTACGAAGGAGCAGATGACGAAGCCCGGGCCTTCGAAGGTCTGATGTACCGGCGGCGGCCGGTGCAGGGAGCCGGTGACGGGCGAGAAGTCGGCAATGTTGAAGGCGTACGGGTACAGACAGCCGAACCAGCCCACCACGTCGAACGGGTGGGTGGCGTGCACGTAGCGGGTGACGCCGTCGCGATTGCGCACCAGGACCTCGACGTCGGTACCCTCGGCGAGCAGCGGGCCTTCGGGGCGCCGCAGGTCCATCTCGCAGTAGGGAGCGTTCTCCAGGAACTGCCCGGCCTGCGAGAGGTAGCGCTTCGGTGGCCGGACGTGTCCGGCGGCCTCGAAGACCACCGCCTGCAGCGTGTCACCGTCGGCGGGGACCCAGCGGTGCGTGGTGGCAGTGGGCACGATCACGTAGTCGCCCTTGCCGACCTCCAGGGTGCCGAACACCGATTCCAACCGTCCCGAGCCCATCTCGATGTAGACGAGCTCGTCACCGATGGCGTTGCGGTACAGCGGCGAAGGCGTGTCGGCGACGGCGTAGGCCATGACCACGTCGTCGTTGCCCAGCAGGACATGCCGGTCGCGCACCAGGTCGCCCTTGCCGGCGAGTTCGTGGGGGCGCAGGTGTCGTGGCTTGAGCGGGAAGTTCGCCACCATCTGCGGTCGGGCTGCTCCCTCCGCCGCCTCCGCGGAGACCACCTCGGTCGGAGCTTCGCGGTGGTAGAGGAGCGAGGAATCGGAGGCGAAGCCATCCTCCCCCATCAACTCCTCGCGGTAGAGGGTCCCGTCGGGTCGACGGAACCGGATGTGGCGGGTGCGGGGTGTCTCTCCCAGATGCATGAAGTAGGGCACGTGCCACTCCTCCTCGGAGTTCGACAGGCGAACTCGGTGGTTCGACGTTGGCAGCGGGTCAGACGGCCGCTTTGGCCGCGGCTGTCAGGGACCGGAGCCGAAACCCCGGCTTCGACGTGTCGTTCGGGGTCACCACTCGTGCGCCACCCAGCAGAGTGCGGGCCGCGACATGATCGGCCGGACTGTTGACCGACTCGACCGCGACGAGTCTCCCGCCGCGGAAGGCCAGCACGCTGAACCGGCCCGAGCTTGCGTCGCCGAGCACCTGCAGTTCGTCGTCCGGTGCCGTGACGCCCGCCATCTGCAGGCGCAGTCCCTTCTGGTTGCTCCAGAACCAGGGCAGGTCGCGATAGGGGCCGGGATCACCGACCGCGATGGCGCGGGCGACGTGAGCGGCATGGCCGGTCGCGTTCTGCACCGACTCCAGGCGCACTCCTGCACACCGGGCGCAGTCCCCCACCGCGTAGACATTCGGTGCCGATGTCCGCAGCCGGTCGTCGACCACGATTCCGTCGTCGACCTTGAGGCCCGCGGCCCGGGCGAGGTCGGTACGCGGTTCGGCACCGATCCCCACCACGACCAGGTCGGCCTCGTGAGTCCTGCCCTCTCCGTCTCGTACTCCGGTGACGTGCCCCTCGTCCTGGCCGAGGATCTCGGCGACTTCCTGTCCGAAGACCAACTTCACACCGCGGCTCCGATGTACGTCCGCCACGTGCGCGGACAACGGCGCGCTCACGGAGCGGCGGAGCAGCCTCTCCGCGTGGCCGATGACGGTGACCTCGACCTCTGCGCGCCCGGACAGGACAGCCGCGAACTCCAGGCCGACGAACCCCCCGCCCACGACGACAACCTTGTGCACGTGGGCGAGGCGCTCGCGTATGTGGTGGGCATCGGCCAGGGAACGCAGGGTCACGACACCGTTGAGATCGGTGCCGGGCACCGTGAGCCGGCGCGCCACCGCTCCCGTCGCAAGGACGAGGTCGGTGTAGGGCAGGCTGTGTCCGTCGGCGAGTCGCACCACGCGGGCGGTGGTGTCGAGGAAGTCGACCCGCGTTCCGGTGTGCAGTTGGATCGAGTTGTCGGCGTAGAAGCGTTCCGTGTGCAGAGTGAGCGCGTTCTCGTCGGCGGTGCCGAGCAGGAACTCCTTGGAGAGCGGCGGCCGTTGGTAGGGCGCCCCGGGTTCCTCTCCGACCACCGTGACCGGGCCTTCGTAGCCCTGCCGCCGCAAGCCGGTCGCCACGTCCACACCGGCCTGGCCGGCGCCGACGATGACGACACCGGCGATCACCGCTGGTCCTCGGGCACCTCGACCGTCAGCCCCGCGAGGTCCGGGCTCGCGACGAGCTGGCAGCTGAGCCGGCTGCCGTCGCGGCGCTCCGCGGCCGTGCAGTCGAGCATCTCGTCCTCGTCCTCCCCTGCTTCGGGGAGCCTGCCGGCATCGGCCGGGTCGGTGTAGACATGGCACGTCGCGCACATGGCGTTGCCGCCGCATTCACCGATGATTCCGTCGATTCCGGACTCGACCGCGGCCTTCATCAGGCTGGTCCCGTCGGGTACGTCGATGGTGCGGGTCTGCCCGTTGAACCGGAAGGTCACCTCGGCCATCAGACGTCCCACCTGACCGCGAGGTTCAGCGGCCCACGGAACACCCAGCCGCCCCACCGGGTTTCGGTGCCGCCGACAGGTCGAAGGTTGGGCAGCCGTCTGATCAGGTTGGGCAGCGAGACCTCGCCGACCTGCGCCCGCGCCGCCCACGTGCCCAGGCAGTAGTGCGGTCCGCCGCCGAAGCCGATGTGGGGCCGCGAACCGCGCCGGATGTCGAACCGGTCGGGGTCCTCGAAGACGGCCTCGTCACGGTTGGCCGATCCGATCAGCACTCCCAGCCGGGCGCCCTTCGGCAGCAGGGTTCCGCCCAACTCTGTCTCCCGGGTCGTCTGTCGCGGGTACATGCCGATGGGAGAGACCCAGCGCACGGCTTCCTCGAAGGCCGCCGCGCAGAGCTTCTCATCGGCTCGTACTTCGGCCAACTGGTCGGGGTTGTCGAGCAGTCCGTAGATCGCGGTCAGAACGGCGTCGCGCGGCTCGTTGATGCCGCCGCCGATGATCACCCGCACATTCGACTTGACGGTCTCCACGTCGATCGGGTCCTCGCCGCGCAGCATCGCCGAGACGATCGACTCGTCCGGTGCCTCGCGCACCCGCTCCATGGTCTCGTCCACCGCGGCGCCGACCTCGGCCGCCGAGCGCTCGGCCCGCTCCCAGACGCCGGGATCGTCGGCGTAGTTGCCGATCCCGTCCATCATCGTCTGCGACCACCGCTGCATGTCGTCCGCGGAGACTCCGCGGAAGCCGAGCATCGCGGCCAGACTGAGTGCGGCCATGGGGCCGGCATAGTCGACGAAGAGATCGGCCTCGCCACGGTCGGCGAATCCGTCGATGAGTTCGTCGGAGATCTGCTGGAAGACGGGCTTCCAGTGGTTCCTGACCACTCGCGGCCGCAATGCGGGTTCGGCCGCCTTGCGTTCCCTCATATGCGGGCAGCCGTCCTTGCGCAGCAGGGTCGAGCCCATCACTCGTGTGATGAGCGAGTCCTCCTCGGCCGAACTGAATATCTCCGGATGCTGCTCGACATACATGACATCGGCGTGCCGCGCCACCAAATAGCGGCCGGCTTCGGGGACATAGGCGACCGGGCGACCTCTGAGCTCGAAATAGGTGGGATAAGGGTCGTCGTACAACGCATCGAGCCGGATCAACCTGCCGTGGTCCTCATTGACAACGGGCATGCGTTACACCTCCTCTTGGCGATGCCGTTATTTGTCTTTCAACCGTGCTGGTGAACGATCATGTCCGGCGTCTCTCCTTCGGATTCGTCGCCGTGCGTCGTCGAACCGCCGAACTGCATCGCAATGAGCATGTATGCCATGACCAGGCCCATGACGGCCGGCGTGACGCGCACCGAGCGTGTGTACCCAGCTGCTGCATGGGTCCAACGGCCGGGCGTTCCGGCGGACGCCGCAGTCTCCGACAAGGTTCGGACCCTCGCGGCAAGTGGCCCGGACGCCCACAGCGCGGCGTCCACCAGGGCCCAGGTCGCGAGCGTCAGGGTCAGTCCGTCCGACGGGGGCACCACCGTGGTGAACATGTAGGCCATGGTCGCCAGGTGAACCGTCGCCAGTGCCCAGAGCCACGACCAACGGCGGGTGCCGCGGATCGGGCCGACAAGGGTGTATCCGCCGGCGAGCGAGGCAGCGCCGACGAAGACGCCACCGGCGGCCGTGGCCGGTACGGGCATCAAGTCCGTCGGAACGGTCATGTCGATCATCCCGAGAGCCGCGAGAACATGCACACCGTGCCACAGCCTGGCTTGGGGTCCCGCACGGAACAGGTGACGGACGTGCACCAGCAGGAGGACCATCACCACCACGGTGAGCGTCACGGCGACACCTTGGGGAATCCACGTGTTCGTCATGGCGTTCACCTCACAGGAGGAGCGCGCGCTCCAACTGACCTTTTCTTGCTACGAGTTGTGGCCCTTGGCGGCCGAGTCGACGAGGTCGCCCACCTTCACGGCGATCTGCTCGGGCTCCTGGATCACCATGAGGTGCTGTGTCGGAGCCCCGATTCCGGAGACGGGGGTAACAGGGCCGCAGCCCAGCAACTCGGCGTACCGGAGGGCGATCGACGGCGCCGTCAAGGCGTCCTCATCGGGCACGAGGACCTGCGTCGGAGCGTTTACGCGTTGCAGACGGTGCTCAAGGCGCAGGCTGTAGCGGGGATTCCACGCGACACGGGCGACCCCCATCCGCTCCTTGTAGTCAGCCAGCATCTGCTCGACCGGATTGGGGTCGATGTCGACGATCGGCACCCGCTGCTCCCGGTCGGAGCCCAGGGCGTTGTCGAGCCACTTGTCCCGACTCATCCGGTACGGGTCGACCATCGGCTCCTCCGCGATCGGCCTGAGGCCGGACGGCGCGATGAGCGTCATGGATCGCACCCGCTCGGGATAGACCGCGGCGAATTCGGCAGCGACCCAGCCGCCGAACCCGTGCCCCACAAGATGGACCGGCCCCGCCTCGACGGCCTCCAGGAACTGCGCGTAGTGGACCGACAGGTCGTTGAAGTCGACGATGAAGTCCGGAAGTTCCGTACCGCCGAATCCCGGATGATCCGGAACGATGACGTCAAACCGAGCGGCCAACTGTTCGTACAGGGGAATCCAGCGGCCCGAATACCCTTGCCCGGTCAGAAACAGCAGGGGATCGCCGGCGCCCTTCCGCCGGAAGGCGGTCTCAAGGCTTCCGACGTCAACAGTCCGCGCGGAAACAGCGGAATCCGGGACGACAACAGTTTGACTCATGGTTTCCCTCTAGCCGTAGGAAATCGACGATCTGCTTCTGAGCCCAGCTCCTTGCGCTGCGCCCAGTCCCCCGTTGCCGGTCAGGGCACAGCTGTCGGCGTCGCGTTGCCGATGGTCCGTGGGCCGACGCCAACCCGCCACGCTCGATCAGGTCGAGGCGCGCTCGGCCAGCGCGACGATCTGGTCGGCGAAAGCCTGCGGCTCCTGGGCGGTCAGCATGTGCCCGGTCGGATACTTGGTGCCGCTGATCTTCACGATGGGCGCGTCCCCGAGCCAGCGGGCCCAGTCGTGGAACACCGCCTCGGGCACAACGCGGTCCTCGTCCGGGACCACCAGCTGTGTGGGCACCTTGATGCGCGACAGATGGCGGTAGAGGCCGGGCGCGGCGTCGAGCTTCCACGCACTCGGGTCCGCGAATTCGTCGTCAGCCTCGGAGACGAACAGCCCGAGGTCCGCAGGCGGGTCGTACTCGGAGTACGCGGCCTCGTTGTCGTTGAAGAGGATGGCCATGATGTTCGGCGGGACCGGCCCGTCATGGCCCCCCTCCAACTCCGGCGCCCGAACGACGGGCATCGGCAACGGCGCGACCAGCGTCAGAGACAGCAGTCGCTCGGGATAGACGGCTCCGAAAGCCCCGGCCACATAGCCACCCAGCGAGTGGCCGACCACATGGGCCTTCGGGATGTCGAGGGCGTTGAGGAAGTCGGCGAGGAGCGGGACGTAGTCGTCCAGGGTGCGGTACCAGGCCGGTCGAGCCGTGCGACCGAAGCCGGGGAGCTGCGCCGCGATGACGTCGAAGTGTTCCGCCAGCTTGGCGTGGGATTCGAGCCAGCTGTTCGCCATCCCCATGCCGTGCAGGAAGAGCAGGGGAGCGCCGGCGCCGGCACGGCGGTAGGCCACGTCGACTCCGTTGACTTCGATGAAGTCGGGGTCGGAGGTGCCTTGGATGTCGATGGGCTGGATTGATACGGACTCGGTCACTGAGTTCGGCCTCTCGTCGGATCGACAGAACGGGATGGTGCCGAAGCACTGCACTGAGTAGACCGAATATCGGTCGTACTAGTTCGATACAGGGTAGGCAATCGCTCCGGCAACCGCAACGGGGTGGCGCGACTTACGTACTCTTCCCTGCGGCCAAGGCCTTCGCGGGAGCCGCATGCCACGATGGCGTTCGTTATTCGGGCATGGATGGCTAGGTTTTGCCCGCGCCAGGGCAGCCCGGGAGACCAGACAGTGGTTCGAACCTGATCCGTCGGGCCGAGCAGCGAGGACCGATGCACTTACGCCGACACAAGCATCGAGGCGAGGACGCCGAGCGTCCTCGCCTCATATTTCACCGACCTGCCCGTGTGGCCACAGCGCCCTCCTGGCCAGGAGGGTCAGGACTGAGGAAGATCACTCTGGAACGTGGCCGACAGCTCCTGCCCCGCCTTGAGCAAGGCACCGACATGCTGCGTCACCTTGCCGGCGCGAGAAGCGGGCACCAGGATCGCCATACTCGCCAGGGCATGGCCCGAACCGTCCAGCACGGGGACCGCTATCCCGTGCACTCCCTCCTGCAGTTCGTCGTGGGAGAGTGTGTAGCCGAGCTGGCGGGCGCCTTCGAGCTGGCGTGTGAGCGCCTCGCTATCGTCGACGTCGCGGATGATCCGGCCCTTTGCAGCGTCGTCCAGGAAAGCGAGTATGGCTCGGCCGCTGGCGCCCAGTACCAGAGGATGCCGAGAGCCGATCTTGTGTTCGACGCGCACTGGGTGGCGGTCCGACACGACCTGCTCGACAACGAGCACATCGTCGCCGTCGCGGACGTGCAAAACCACTGTCTCGGCGACGACCTCGACCAGCTGCAGCATCGTCGCGCGCCCCCTGGCCCTGAGCTCGGGCTGCACCCGCTCGGCGAGCCGCACGAGCATCGTTCCAGGGAGGTAACCATCATCCTGTCGGATGATGAAGCCTCGCTGGTGCAGCGTGGACAGCAACCGGTGCACCACCGTGCGGTTCATCTGCAGGTCGCGTGCGAGCTGCGCCGGCGTCCGCGGGCCCTTCTCGCTGACCGCAAGCAGGACGGACAGAGCCTGGTCTGCCGTTTTCGAAATCTCAGCCACTCAGGGATCCTATCCGGTTACGGACCAGGGTGGTCGGATATCGTACTCTGGATACGCCACTGTCATGTTGACTGATCGTGGGATGGATCTCCTCATCCTGAACACAGGGCCGAACTCGGCTCTCCACCGCGTCCTGACGCCCTGTCAGGCTCCCACACACCCGGCAACCTGATCACGCCCGCCGTTCACACCGAGGACCAAGACCTTCATCGATCACTCATCCGGGTACGTCGTGACATTGAGCAGCTGGCCACGGGCGCCGAACTGATGGTGCAGGATCTGCTGGACCCGCTCCTCCCAGCCGAACATCCGACCGTAGGTCTTCATCTCCCGCAGGTCGACGAACAGCACCGATTCGACCGGTTGCACGTGTTCGCTCCACTCGAACAGGTACAACCTGTCGGCCACTTCGAACGTACGCGTCCTGTCGTGCTCGGTCAGGCCCTCTTCCACACCTGTGACGCATTGCCAGGCGAAGTTGTGTGCGTTGAGATACACGTGGTCGTAACTGTCGGTGTCGCTGTAGCGCCACAGGACACGGTGCCCGGCCATGCCCGCCGAGGGCAGGTGCTCCCCAGCTTCCTCAGAGCCCGGCAGCCAGCACCTCTCGTGCGCCGTGGACACCCACCGCACGCCGTCTCCACGCTCGTGCACCCATGACCGGGCAATCGTCACCCGGCCCGTGTTCAGATCGAGCGCCCAGGTCTCCGCGCTCGGCAACCCGGCTACCGCTCCGTCCGGCGCGACATCCTCCACCAACGCGTCGATCAGGTAAATGCCCTCGCGCACCAGCGTCGCGTCGTAGTGCCGGGTGGTGACTGCTTCGCCGGCGGATCGCGTCATCGCGTGATCGTCGACGAACCGGTAACCCACTCGGGCTCCGGCGGCGTTCACGAGCTCCAATTCCCTACCGGCCAGATCGGCGCTGAACGGAGGCCGGTACTGCGTCTGCTGGCTGATTCCGTCCGCCAGCAACGGCAGATCCTCCGGACTCTGCCACGTCTGCAAGCTCACCAGATTCCTCCCTATCGAGACTCGTCGACCGTTCCGCGCAGGGACGGAACCGCCGACGAGTTTACCGCTGCTTCGATATTCGGGCAATGGTGGCCGATATTAGTGCAACGGGCTGCGGCGACATGGCGCATCCTGAACCGAAGGCTTCGGCCACCGCACGATGACCGTCCCGGCCGACGATGCATCGCAAGGCCGATCTCTACAGGAACGCCCGATACGGCACTGGCACGTCGGCAACGCCCGCAGTTCGCCACGACTGCCCCGTTACCCCCTGACCCCGAAAGCGTTCTTGGGCTGACCAGAGGGTGATCGGCAAGTTACCGCGAGGGTGGAGACAGAGGGCTACGGATCCATTGTGGTGACCGAAAGTCGGTGCTAGTGTCCCGATTCGCGAGCACTACGCTCGCCGGTGACCTCACGCCCGCTGCTTCTCGTATGACGACCCCTCTTCCCGGACGGGCCTCAACAGCTGGGGACGGACCGCGCGAATCGGAAGTCGATACAGAGTCGCCCGCAGGGCCTTCGCCGCGGTGTGCGCTGACAAGCAGCGCCCGGACCGATTCTCGAAATCGAGGAGAGCCATGGTGCCGAGACTCAGTCGTGTACGCGCGTTGGCGGCGCTACTCACAACTGGCTGTGTGTTGATGACTGGATGCGAATCTCAGGGTGCGGCGAAAGCCGACAGCACCACCGGTGAATCCGTAAGGATCGCCTACCTCGGCTACACCACGGGAGACTACCCGGGCGCCGTGGTCAAGGGCGTGCGTTCGGTCGTCGCGCGCTCCGGTGGCTCCGTCACCGCCTACAACGCGAACTTCGACGCGCAGAAGCAGCTCTCGCAGTGTCAGGACGTGGTCACGAGCAAGCGATACCAGGCGATCGTGCTCGCCCCGGTGGATCCTGCCACCGGGGCGCCGTGCGTTCAGGTCGCGAAGGCCGCCGGCATCCCGGTGGCCACGGTCGAGACCGCTGTCGGCAAGGACCCCTACTCTCTCGAGCCACAGCAGGACGGAGTGGTTGCGGTCGTCGGAGATCCCCTGGAGTCCGAGGTCGACGTGGACTCCCAACTGATCAAGGCCGCCTGTGGGACCGCCGACCCGTGCAAGGTGATCGCCGAGGTCACCACTGCCACGGATCGGTTCACCAACGACGTGGTCAAGGGCGTTGGGCAGAAGCTCGGCCCCAAGGTGAAATTCGTGCAGAAGATCCAGGGCTTCTACAACCCCGGCGAGGTCGCGAAGGCCATGCCCGACGCGCTCAGTGCCCACGGCGACGTGAACGTGTTCTTCGGTGCCTCGGATCAGACCGCCCTGGCAACGCTTCCCGCGTTCAAGGAGGCCGGCCTGGCCGGCAAGGTGAAGATCATCGGCCGAGGCGGGAGCAGCGAGGGGGCAGCCGCAGTGGCCGACGGCACCCTCTTCGGCACCAGCGGGAACTGGCCCCAGCAGTACGGTGTCTTTCTCGCCAAGGCACTGGTCGAGGCGGTCCATGGCCGGCCGGTGAAACCCGAGTCCCTCGACATGCTCAAGACCGACACGCCTGCGGTCGTCACCAAGGACAACGTGGCGAAGTTCAAGCCTGAGTGGGGCTCCAGCTCCTGAAGCTTCACACCCCGACCGGAAGAGACTTCACCCACGGGAGGTTCGTTCCATGAGTTCGTCATCGGAGTCACTCGTCAGTCAGTTGCGGCGGCCGCTGAAGTACCACGCGGGTGACATCTGGGGACCTCCTCAGTTCACCAACTGGGTCGACGAGGAGCGATCCTGGAAGGAGAACTGTTACATCGGTGACTGGTCGTTCCTGCCGTCGCTGAGGTACACGGGACCCGATGCCCTGCGGCTCTTCGCCGACTGTTCCGTGAACACCATGGGCAACTTCCGGATCGGCCAGTCGAAGCACATCATCCACTGCAACCATGACGGAAAGGTCATTGAAGAAGGCATCCTGACTCGTACCGGCGAGCAGGAGCTGATCGCCTACAGCACCTACTGGGCCGACTACATCCGGCGGACCGGTGACTACGACGTCGAGATGGAGCCCATCGAGGAGGTCAAATACCACCTTCAGGGGCCGAACGCCCTCTACGTGCTGGAGAGTCTGCTCGGCAGGGAGTTCCGCGACATCAAGTTCATGCGGAACGAAACCGTGACGATCGCCGGCGTGCAGACGAGAGTGCTCCGCCAGGGGATGAGCGGAGAGATCGGCTTCGAACTCCAGGCACCGCTCGCCGACGGCCGTAAGTTGTGGGAGGCGGTCGTCGACGCCGGGCAGGAGTACGACATCCATGAGTTGGGCGGCCGCGTCGCCATGCTCAACCATCTGCAGGCGGCGTACCCGACGGTGACGATCGACTACCTTCCCGCCCTCTTCGACGAGGTGGGCATCGGTTACCGCGAGGAGATCCAGGCTGCGGAGGGCGGGTACTTCGAGAAGTACTACTGGGCAGTCGCCGGGAGCTTCGAATCGGATGACGTAAGGGACTGGTACCGCAGTCCGGTCGAGCTCGGGTGGGGCAATCGCATCAACTTCGACCACAGGTTCCCCGGCGACGAGGCACTCCGGCGCGAACTGGAAGCGCCGAAGCGGACTCTCTGCACGCTGCGATGGAACGCGGACGACGTCATCGACATCTTCGCGTCGTTCTTCCGCCAGGGAGAGCTCCCGGACTTCATGGAGATGCCGCAGGACCCGCGTGCCTTCATGTACTTCGACAAGGTCCTCAAGGACGGAGCCGTCGTCGGAGCCACCAGCTCGCGGGGCTACAGCGCGCATTTCCGGGAGATGATCTCGCTCGCCGTGGTGGATGTGGAGGTGGCACGGCCCGGTACCGAAGTGACCGTGATCTGGGGCAACCCTGGCACGCCACAGCGTGAGATCCGTGCCGTCACGGCGCCGGCGCCCTACAAGGAGGTCCGCAGCCGGGTGGATCTCAAATCCTTGCCGAAGCACCTCGTGCGCTGACTGCCCGATGTTCGTCCGGTCTTGCGGCGGCGCCCGCACGCCGTCGCGGCACCGGTGTTGAGGAACGCCCCGGCTCCGCCGCGAAGGAGAGAACACATGACAGGGACCAACCCCGCTTTCGAGGGCCGAGAGTGGAAGTACTGGACGGTGCCGGAGGTCGTCGACATCCAGGGCGTGCCGACGGCCTACCGCCGGGGCGGATCCGGTGAGCCGCTGGTGTACCTGCACGGTGGCGGGGGGACGCGCGAGTGGAATCCTCTGCACCAGGAGCTCGCCAAGCACTTCGATGTCATCGCTCCGGAGCATCCGGGGTTCGGCGACACGCCGCGCGGTGCCGACCAGGACACGTGGGAGGACTACGTACTGCACTACGACGCGTTCTTCCGTTCCCTCGATCTGCACGACTTCCATCTGGTCGGCACATCGCTCGGGTCGTGGCTGGCCGCACATCTCGCGGTGTACTACCCGCAGCGGTTCAAAACCCTGACGCTGGTGACACCGCTGGGCGTCCTGGTCGAGGGCGAACCCTTCGTCGACCTCTTCGAGTTGTCCCCCGGGGAGGATGCCGAGTTGATGTTCAACGGGCGGGCCGAGCGATACGCGGAGGACTTCGGTCAGGAAGGCGAGGCCGCGGACACCGCCCAGCAGCTCAGCGAGGCAAGCACCGCCAAGCTGTTGATCTGGGATCCTCCCTACGAGCGCAAGTTCGACACACGCTTGGCGCGCGTGGCCGTTCCTTCCCTGGTCATCGGCGTGGACGACGATCGCCTGGTCGGCACCGGCCAGGCGGGACGGTATGCGGAACTGCTGCCCAACTCGACGCTGGTCACCATTCCAGGCCCCAACGGCGAGCCTTCCGGGCACGCACTGCCGATCGAGCAGCCTGGAGATGTCGCGCTGGCGATCGCCGACCACGCGTCAAAGGGCGTCTGACACCCGGTGACATGGACAAACTCTTCGGCCCGCCCAGCTACACCGGGCGGGCCGAAACAGCAGCGGGAGCGAACACTTCCGAGAGCCGCGAGGCCTTCCACTCCGATTCGGCGAACTCCTCGGCCATGTCGGAATGCACGGTGATTCCGCCGCCGGTCCCGAGCAGATAGCGGCCGTCGCCGGCAGTGAGCAGCGAGCGGATGGTCACGCCGAGGTCGGCGCGCCCGTCCGCGGTCAGCCGGCCGAACGCCCCGGCGTACGCGCCACGTGGTGTGGTCTCGACCCGGCGGATGATCTCCATCGTCCGCAACTTCGGCGCGCCGGTCATCGACCCCGCGGGGAACAGCGCGCGCAACGCGGCCACCACCGACACGTCAGGCCGCAACCTGCCCTGAATGGTCGAGACGAGCTGGTGGACCGCCGCGTAGGATTCGACGGACATCAGCGACGGCACCTGGACCGATCCCGGCTCGCACACCATGGCGAGGTCGTTGCGAAGCAGGTCGACGATCATCAGGTTCTCGGCCTGGTATTTGGGCTCGCTCGCGAGCCGTCGACGCAGGTGCTCGTCTTCTTCCAGGGTGTGCCCGCGCGCGGTGGTGCCCTTCATGGGCTTGGTCTCCAGGACACGGTCGGGTGTGATGCGCGCATAACGCTCGGGACTCGAACTGAGCAGCCAGGCACGGGCTCCGGGGACGTCGTGCTGGAGGAAGCCCGCGTACGGCGCCGGGTTGAGCTGTCGGAGCCGCAGGTACGCGCTCACCGGATCCAGGTCGCTGTTCTTCTGCATGCGGTAGGTGAGGTTGACCTCATAGCTGTTGCCCGCGTGCAGGTGTTCCTGGACCGCGTCGAACGCTCGGACGTAGTCGGCGGGCGGTGGCGTGGCCGGCTGAGCGGGCAAGCCGGCGCCAGTTCGTCGAGGATCGGGGAGATGCTCGAACACCTTGACGTGCCTGGCCCTCATCCACACCGCGTCAGGCATGCCGGTCCCGACGTGCGCCGGTAGGTCGGGCCGGCAGGCGTACCCGAAGTATCCGAACCACTGAGCGTCATCCGGTCCCCGATCCAACTCCGACTCCAGCGCCTCGAATACGTCGGTACCGACGTGTTCGGCGCGGCCTCCGACGTGCCGGGTCACCTGTCGACGATGGGCTTCGTACGTGAGGGACACGTCGGTCTCGTCGAGCCAGCCGATGAACGACCTGCGGCCGGACCACTCCTCGGCGCCACCTCCGTCAAGCCAGAAGCAGCGCCGGTGCGCCGCCGCCACCGACTGGAAATACGCGACGGGGTCGGTCATCGCGTCCCCAGGAAGTTGCCGAGCAGTCTCGAACCGTGCTCGGAGAGGATCGACTCGGGGTGGAACTGCACGCCTTCCAGGGGCAGACGCCTGTGCCGGACAGCCATGACCACGCCGCCGGACGTCGCGGACACCTCAAGGCAGTCGGGCAAGGACGTCACCGCGAGGGAGTGGTACCGCACGGCGCGGAAGCGGGGCGGAACGCCCACAAAGAGTCCTCGTCCGTCGTGGTCGACGGTCGCCACCTCGCCGTGCGCCGGTATGTGCCGGTCCACTGTGCCGCCGTAGGCCGCCACCAGGCCTTGCATTCCCAGACACACGCCGAGCACGGGGACCGACCCGGCCAGCAACACCTCCCGGCCGACGGCGAAGTCGGCTCGGACGTCCGGATGGCCGGGACCGGGAGACAGGACGACATGAGAGTGGCCGAGCACGTCAGAAGCCGAGACCGCGTCGTGCTGCACCACTCGGGGCAGCGATCCGGTGACCGAAGCGACGAGATGGACCAGGTTCCACGTGTAGGAGTCATGGTGATCGACCACGACCACGTCTGAACCAGTTGCACGGGAGGCCCCGGCGCTGAACGTCATCGCGCAGCCCGGCGTGGTCTCTCCAACGACACCAGCACCGACTTCGACGTCGGCGTATTGCTGCCCTTGGCCGTTGAGCCGAGCGGCACCAGGGGATTCGTCTCGGGGTAGTAGGCGGCGGCCGTACGCCGTGGCGTCGCGTACTCGACGACCCTGAACCCCTTCGCCTCGCGTCGGCGGCCGTCGGTCCAGTGCGCGACCAGGTCGACAGTGTCACCGGCCGCGAACCCGAGCTCGGCGATGTCCTGCCGGTTGAGGAAGACCACGCGGCGTCCGGCCCTGATGCCGCGGTACCGGTCGTCCAGACCGTAGATGGTGGTGTTGAACTGGTCGTGGCTGCGCAGGGTCTGGAGGATCAGTTGCCCGACCGGCACGTCCAGCGTTTTGAGGTCGGATACCGCGAACTCGGCGTAACCACTGCGCGTTTCGAAGCTTCGGGAGTCTCGCGGCGGGTGCGGCAGCACAAACCCGCCGGGGTGCGTCACCCGCTCCTCGAAGTCCTCGAAGCCGGGAACGACCCGCTCGATGTGGCCACGGATCCTGCTGTAGTCGTCATGTAGTGCCTGCCAGTCGATGCCGGCGCGCTCTCCCAGCGTGGCCTGCGCCAGGTCGCACACGATGGCGGTTTCCGACCGCAGGGAATCGGAGGCGGGACGCAACCGGCCTCGCGATGCGTGCACTACGGACATGGAGTCCTCGACAGTCACGAACTGCGGGCCGCCGGCCTGTTCGTCGATCTCGGTACGCCCCAGCGTCGGCAGGATCAGGGCGGTTTCCCCGCACACCAGATGAGACCGGTTCAGCTTCGTCGAGACCTGCACGGTCAGAGCAGTGCGGCGCAACGCCTCGGAGGTCAGTACGGTGTCCGGCGCCGCCTGGACGAAGTTGCCGCCCAGTGCGACGAACACCCGTACCCGGTCCTCCAGCATGGCCTCGATCGTCTCCACGACATCGAATCCATGCTCGTACGGCGGTGCAAAGCCGAACTCCGATCCCAGCGCGTCCAGGAAGGCGGCGGGCGGCTTTTCCCAGATTCCCATGGTCCGGTCGCCCTGGACGTTCGAGTGACCGCGGACCGGGCACAGTCCGGCGCCCGGCTTGCCGATGTCGCCGCGCGCCAGCGCCAGGTTGACGACCTCGCGAATCGTTTCCACCGAGTTGTGGTGCTGGGTCAGTCCCATGGCCCAGCACCAGACCGTTGCCTCGGAGTCAGCGATCATGTGCGCCGCCTGCTCGATCTGCTGCCGGGACAGACCGGTGGCCTGGTCCACGACCTCCCAGTCCACCTCACCGACGTGTGCCGCCCACTCGTCGAATCCCCGGGTGTGCTCGTCGACGAACGGCTTGTCGATCGCGTTCCATTGCACCAACAGGTGCCCGATGGCCTGGAAAAGCGCGAGGTCGCCGTTGATACGGATCGGCAGATGCAGGTCGGCCAGGTCGGTCCCGCGTCCCACTGTGCCGCGGGCCCGCTGCGGGTTACGGAAGTTGGTCGCGCCGGCTTCTTTCAGCGGATTGATCGAGATGATCCTGGCTCCGCGACGCTTGGCGATCTCCAGCGCGGACAGCATGCGAGGGTGGTTCGTCCCCGGATTCTGCCCGATGAGGAGGATGAGCTTCGCCTCGTAGATGTCGAGCAGGGAGACGCTTCCCTTACCGATGCCAATCGCGTCGATGAGGGCGACACCGCTGGATTCGTGGCACATGTTCGAGCAGTCGGGCAGGTTGTTGGTGCCATAGGTCCGTGCGAAGAGCTGGTAGACAAACGCGGCCTCGTTCGAAGCCCGACCAGACGTGTAGAACGCCGCCTCATCCGGCGCCTTCAGCTCCTTGAGGTGCTTGCCCACCAAGGCGAACGCGTCGTGCCAGCTGATGGGCTCGTAGTGAGTTCCCCCGGGAAGCCTGACCATCGGCTCGGTCAGCCGGCCCTGCTTGCCGAGCCAGAACTCCGACTGTCCGTCAAGCCACTCGATGCTGTGCCGTGCGAAGAACTCCCGTCCTACACGCGCGGTCGTGGCCTCTTCCGCGACGGCTTTCGCGCCGTTCTCGCAGAACTCGGCGGAGTGCCGGTGTTCGGGATCCGGGTCGGGCCAGGCACATGACATGCAGTCGAAGCCGTCGGCCTGGTTCACCCGGCTCAGTGTCCGGGCGGTCCGGCTCACACCCATCTCCGAGACGGCGTGCTTCATGGCCACCGCCACGCCCTTCACGCCGACGGCGTGCCGCGCGGGCGGGGACACGCGAAGCTCGGGTTCGGGGCCGTCGGCGCGTCGCATCAGCCGGCGAAGTTCTTCGTGATGCCCTGCCAGACTCCGTCATAGTCCGGCTGCAGATGCGGGGCCTCGGCAGCGGCCGATGTCAGGCGCAGTGGCAGCCGGGTCTCGAACATGAAGGCCAGGGTGTTGTCGACCTTCTGCGGTACGAGCTCGCGGGTGCTCGCCTGCTGATAGGTGGTGGCATCCGGGCCGTGGGAGGTGAACGAGTTGTGCAGGCTCGCTCCGCCAGGCACGAAACCTTCCGCCTTCGCGTCGTACACGCCGTGTACCAGTCCCATGAACTCGGTCATGATGTTGCGGTGGTACCACGGCGGGCGGAACGTGTTCTCACCCACGAGCCAGCGCGGCGGGAAGATCACGAAGTCGGCGTTGGCCGTGCCGGGGATCTCGCTCGGTGAGGTCAGCACGGTGTAGATCGACGGGTCCGGGTGGTCGAAGCTGATGGTACCGATGACCATGAAGCGGGACAGGTCGTACTTGTACGGGGTGTAGTTGCCGTGCCAGGCCACAACGTCCAGCGGTGAGTGGCCGTACTCGGCCGACCACAGCGCGCCGCCGTACTTCTGGACCACCTCGACGGCGCCGTCCGTGTCCTCGTAGGCCGCTACGGGGGCGAGGAAGTCACGGTGGTTCGCCAGTCCGTTGGCACCGATCGGGCCGAGTTCGGGCAGTGTCAGCATCGCGCCGTAGTTCTCCATGACATAGCCGCGCGCCGAGCCGTCCGGCAGGACCACCCGCCACCGGATGCCCCTCGGGACGACGGCGATCTCACCGGGAACCACTTCGAGGACGCCCATCTCGGTGTGCAATCGAAGTGAGCCGGCTTCCGGTACCAGCAGCATCTCTCCGTCGGCGTTGACGAAGTACCGCTCCGTCATCGATTTCGTGGCCGCGTACTGGTGGATCGCGACGCCGGTCTGGTTCTCGATGTCACCGTTGGCCGCGATCGTGAACAGGCCCTCGACGAAGTCGGTGGGGCCGGCCGGCAGCGGCAGCGGGTCCCAGCGCAGTCGGTTGGGGTTCAGCGGCCGATCATGGACCGGGGCACCCCGGAGGGCGCCGGATCCGATCGGGGTGAACCTGGCGTGTGCCGCCGACGGCCGTAGCCGGTACACCCAGCTGCGCCGGTTCGTGGCGCGGGGGGCGGTGAACGCGGTGCCGCTGATCTGTTCGGCGTACAGGCCCAGCGGTGCCTTCTGGGGCGAGTTGCGCCCGTGCGGAAGTGTGCCCGTGACGGCCTCGGTGACATGGTGGTTGCCGAAGCCCGCCAGGTAGCGGAAACCGCTGCTGCCGTGCGAACCGGCGGCCTCCGACGGCCTCTCCTGGATCTCGGTCATGCCGACTCCTGTTCTGCTGGTAGTGACGGGGCGAAACCGGGATCGGTATCCGTGCTCCTCGCCGGCAGGATGTGGCCGCTGACCTGGCCGAAGTCCACACGGCCGCCGTCCGGGGCGAGGGCGGTCGCCGAGACGGTCACGACGTCGCCGTCCTCTAGGTAGCCCCGCTCGTCCCCGCCAGGAAGCCGGATCGGCTGCTGCCCGTTCCACGTCAGCTCCATGAAGCTGCCGTACCCGGCCTTGTCCCAGGAGGAGATCGTCCCGGTCCCGTAGAGGTCGCCTGTGCGCAGCGACGCGCCGTTCGAGGTCATGTGTGCCAACTGCTGGGCAGGGGTCCAGTACATCGAGGCGAAGCCGGGCGCGGATATGAGGTGCCCGTTGAGCCGTAGCTCCAGTCCGATGTCGTAGGAGAACGGAGCCGTCCCCGTCAGATGCGGTTGCGGTGGCGGGTCCTGCGGTACGGGGGTGACCTCCGCGCCAGTGAGCGCGTCCAGCGGGATCACCCACGGACTGATCGTCGTGGCGAAGGACTTGCCGAGGAACGGTCCGAGCGGCACGTACTCCCACGCCTGGATGTCGCGGGCGCTCCAGTCGAGCAGGAGCACCGCGCCGAAGACGTGCTGCTTGAACTCGTCGACCCCGACCGTTGCCCCCAGCGGCGAACCCGCACCGACGATGAAGCCGAGTTCGACTTCGATGTCCAGCTTGCTACTCGGGGTGTAGTGCACCGCACCGGAATCCGGGGCCTTGCTCTGGCCCCAGGGGCGGCGGATCGGTGTCCCCGACACCACGACGGTGCCGGCGCGGCCGTGGTAACCGACCGGCAGGTGCCGCCAGTTCGGCTTGAGCGGTTCTTCGCCCGGTCGCAGGATGCGCCCGGCATTGCTCGCATGTTCCAGTGAGGAGAAGAAGTCGACGAAGTCCGCGACGTCGATCGGCAGGTGCATGCGCACATCGGCGATCGGGATCCGGTGGCGCTCGCGGCGTGCCACGATCTCCGAGTCGGTGCTGTTCAGCAGGGCTTGCAGAGCCGCCCGGGCCGCCAACCACTCCCGGGGCCCGCGCGCGAGGAATGGGTTGAGGGTGGTGTTGTCGAAAACCGGGTCGTCCAGGGCTGCGGCGAGGTCCAGCACGTGATCCCCGACGGCGACGCCCACACGGGGGCGGCCGGCGCCGACCGAGAAGACCCCGAAGGGAAGCGGATACGACGGCGCGGTCACAGGTGCTTCCCGCCGTCCACGAGGAACGTGGTCCCGGTGGAGATCCGGAACGAGGTCACGGCACCGATGATGCTGACGGCGACGTCATCAGGATCGACGACGACCCTGAGCGGTGTGCTCCCGGCCTGGTCGAGGATCGCCTGCCGATCGCGGCCGGGGACGAACCCGGTGTCGACAGCGGCCGGCGCCACGCCGATCACCCGAACCGCGGGCCCCAGGACTCGGGCCAGGGACATCGTGAGGTTGTCGAGGGCGGCCTTCGCGGCACAGTAGGCGACGTTGCTGCCCGTCGCCGTGGTCCCCGAGAGCGAGGACACGTTGACCACGATCGCGTCGCCGGCCTTCTCCAGCAGCGGGGCGAAGGCACGCGTGGCCGCGAAGGGGCCCCGTACATTCACACGCATCAACGCGTCGAACAGCTCGTCGTCGAGCGAGCGGAGATCTGCGTGCGGCACCTTCCTCGTCACCCCGGCCGAGTTGACGAGAACATCGCATCGGCCGTACTCACGATCGACGAGTCGCGCGACGTCCTCCAGTTGGGACGAGTCCTCGATCCGCATCGGCACGCACTGGTGTCCGGAGCCGGGTAGTTGGGCGACCAGGTCCGCCGCGCGGTCCTTGCCGCTGTGGAACCCCACCACCACAGATGCTCCGTGCTCGGCCAGGCGACGAACGGTCGCAGCACCGATCCCGCTGCTCCCCCCGATCACCACGGCGGTCTTGTCGCGCAGTGGCAGCACTCCGAGGCCGCCCGTCCGTACGGCATCCATCTCATCACTCCCGATCAGTCCAGGTTGCCGACCGAAACAGCGTTCTCGATGTCGACACCATTCGGCAGACACACTGCGGGGCTAACCCCGAGTGCGAGCGTTGGCGATGTGACCGGAGCTTAGCTCAGGCTTCGATATTCGGGCAAGGTAGTTCGATTTCAGATCCAACCGATAGGCAGACGTAGCCCGTGCGGGCAGCGGGAGGCCAAGCTATAGGTCTCCACGTCTCACAAGGCCTGCGTCTTCTCGCGCTTCCACTCGTTCAGCACGCTATCTGCCTACCTCACCCATCGGCACGCAGATGACCGATTAACGAACGTCTTCCCTGGGCGTGGAGCCACCTCCACGCCCAGCAGGTGAATATCGCGCACTGTGCGCGGGCACTGTCGTGCTGGTCTGCGCGCTCGCCCCCCGTGGTGGCGTTCAGGCGGCGGTTCGGGGGAAGGTGGTACGCAGGTCAGTTCTTTAGAAGACGGTCCACAGGCCTCGAGCGCCGGCCGGGTCACGGTCGCCACCGAGCCGACCATGCAGCCGGTGCCGGTGCATCGTGAGTCGGCCGCTTCACCGTATGGGAGTGTCCGTTGCCCCCGTGGGGAATTCCACGACGCCGAGTACCTGCAGCAGCTCCAGCCTCTCGCGGGCCTCGGCGTCTCCTGGGGTGAGCACCAGCAGTTGCTGACCCTGGTCGGGAGTGACCAGGGTCTCGCAGTCCATCACCAGGCGACCCACCCTCTGGTGCAGGAAGGTCTTACGGTCGACGCGCCGGACCGCCACCTCGTGTTCGGCCCAGAGTCGGCGGAAGTCAGCGCTCGCAGCCTGCAACCGGTCGACGAGTCGGGCCACCGTGGGATCGCCGCGCCGGCGGCCGGCGGCCGCGCTCAGGTCGGCCACGAGCCGGCGGGCGTAGTACTCCTGTTCCTCGGGCAGGCAGACGGCGCGGGCGGCGGGATCGGTGAACCATCGGTGTACGACGTAGCGCCGGTCGCCGGAGAAGCCGGTGAGGGCGCCCGTCAGCAGGACGGCTGCCCGGTTCTGGGCGAGGACCTCGCCCAGGTCGGACACCACCAGGGCCAGGGTGTCGCCGAGCAGGTCGAGCATACGCATCAGGCCGGCGCGAGCGAGGCCGTCCGCCCCGTCGGCGCGCGGGGGCTGGTGACCGGCCAGGTGGAACAGGTGGTCGCGCTCGTCCTTGGAGAGGCGCAACGCCCGGGCCAGCGCGCCGAGCAGCTGGGTCGAGGGCTGACTGCTG
This sequence comes from Streptomyces sp. NPDC057474, assembly GCF_042802555.1. Taxonomy (NCBI): domain Bacteria; kingdom Bacillati; phylum Actinomycetota; class Actinomycetes; order Kitasatosporales; family Streptomycetaceae; genus Streptomyces; species Streptomyces sp. NPDC057474. Next base: position 86,784 of record NZ_JBHVDX010000007.1, read on the forward strand.
CGGCCCTACTCAAGGCGCACGACGTGATCCACCGACATGCCCGCGAGGCATGGCCACCTCTTCCCGGCGCAGGCCGGTGGTGCGGCGGCGGGGGCCGTCGGCGATGCCGACCTCTGCGGGGCGGATCGCCTCTCGGCGGCGGCGCAGGAAGTCGGCGAGCTGGTCACGTTCCATCGCCCCATGGTCCCTCGCGGGGGGGGTGCCCCTATGGGTTTCGTCAACCTGAAGGGGCGGGTTGGGGTTCGTAGAAGGTGCCGTCGCGGAGCATGGAGAAGAGGACGTCGGCTCGTCGTCTGGCGAGGCAGAGGAGGGCTTGGGCGTGGTGTTTTCCCTGGTTGATCTTCTTGTCGTAGTAGGCCCGCGAGGCGGGGTCGGACAGGGCGGCGAACGCGGACAGGAAGAAGGCCCGTTTGAGCTGTTTGTTGCCGCGTCGGGAGGGCTGTTCACCGCGGATGGAGGAGCCTGAGCTCCTGGTCGCCGGGGCGAGGCCGGCGTAGGAGGCCAGGTGTGCGGCGGTGGGGAAGGTGCTGCCGTCGCCGACGTCGATGAGGATGCGTGCTCCGGTCCTGACTCCGATCCCCGGCATGGATGTCAGGACCTTCGAAAGAGGGTGGTCCTCCAGCAGTTCCTCGATGCGGGTGGCGAGGAGTTTGCGCTGGTCGAGTACGGATTTCAACTGGTCGGCGAGGCTGGGGACGATCAGGGCCGCAGCATCGGTGCCGGGCATGACGACGGTCTGCTCGTCGAGGGCGGTGAAGGTGTCGTCGACCAGGCGCTCGGCCATCCGCGGGGCCTTGGCCCGTATCAGATTGACCAGCCGACGGCGTCCCGCCTTTCTCAACTGGGCGGGGGAGCCGAACTGTTGGAGCATCAGCAGGACCGCCGGGTGCTGGATGCGCGGGCCCAGAACCCGTTCCAGCGACGGATGGATCTGGGTGAGCAGACCCCTCAGCCGGTTGCTGATACGGGTCGCTTCACCAGCGAGATCGTCGTCGAAGCCGACGATCATCTCCAGCTCGGCGACTGTCTCGTCAGCGAGCTCGATGGACCGCAACGTGTGCGGCATGACGCGGGCGGCGTCCGCGATGATGAACGCGTCGCGCGCGTCGGTCTTGGCCTCGCCGGGATAAAGATCGGCGATCCGCCGCATGGTCAGGCCCGGCAGATAGGTTACCTTGCAGCCCGCATCGTGGGCCACGGCCAGCGGCAGGGCCCGATCGAGGCGGGCTGGTCGACGACCACCAGCACGGTGCCGTGCTTGGCCTGCAGCTTGGCGAAGCCCTCGCGCAGCTTCGGCTCGCTGTTGGGCAGTCGCTTGTTGAGCGCCTTCTTCCCGGCCGGGGTCAGCGCGGTGGCGTGGTGCTCGCCCTTGCCGACGTCCAGGCCGAGGAAGGCGCCGATGTCACTGGTGTCGATCACGCGCACTCTCCGGTCGTACCCGTCCCGGCCTCACCTGCGGCACCAGCTGCCGGCATCCACATACGAAGAGCCTCCCAACCTCCCAGGAGGGAGTCGGTGGTCATGCCCCTAATCAGCGGTCTACCAGTGCCTCCGGGCCCGGTGACACCACCCCCCAGATCATGATCGACAGGGGGACAAAGTCATGCCGGTCCCGGAGGCCGGGAACCCCGTTGCGGGGCCGAGGAAGACGGTAATGGGGGAGCCGAGCCCGGGAGCGGCTCTCCCATGATGAACGCTCCGCTCCCGAACATCGTGGCGCGGACGCAGGGTGGGTGACAGATCGACGACGAAGGAGAAACGCGATACAGATACGAACCCTGGGCAGCACCGGCCCGGCCGTCTCCGCGGTGGGCCTGGGTGCGATGAGCATGTCGGCGCCTACGGCGCGGAGAGCATCGCCACTGTGCACGCCGCGCTGGAAGTCGGCGTCACGCTGATCGACACCGCCGACTTCTACGCCATGGGCCACAACGAGCTGCTGCTCGCCGAAGCGCTGCGCGGCCGGGACCGGGACAGCTACCAGTTGAGCGTCAAGTTCGGCATGCTGCGGGGCCGGGTCCGCATTTCGGCGGGCACGACAGCCGTCCCGAGTCGGTGAAGAACTTCCTGGCCTACTCGCTGACCCGGCTGGGCACCGACCACATCGACGTCTACCGTCCCGCCCGGCTGGACCCGGCGGCACCCATCGAGGAAACGGTGGGCGCCGTCAAGGAGATGATCGACGCCCGCTACGTGCGGCACCTCGGCCTCTCCGAGGTCGATGCGGCGACGATCCGCCGGGCGCACGCCGTGCACCCGGTCGCCGATCTGCAGATCGAGTACTCGCTGATCTCCCGCGCGGTGGAGGCGGACATTCTGCCTACGCTGCGGGAGCTCGGCATCGGGCTGACCGCGTACGGCGTCCTCCGCCGCGGCCTCATCTCCGGGCGCTGGACGGCCGGGCAAAGCGCTGACCCTGGCCACAGTCGCAGTCCCCGGTTCGTCAGCGGAAACGTCGAACACAACCTCGCCCTCGTGACGGCTCTGCGCCGGGTCGCCGAGGGGAAGGGGTGCACCGTCGCTCAGCTGGCCATCGCCTGGGTCGCCGCACAGGGCGACGACATCGTGCCACTGGTCGGCGCTCGCACCCGCGAGCGGCTGGGTGAGGCGCTGCCCGCAATGGAGCTGACTCTCACCACGGACGATCTCGCCCAGATCGAGAAGGCGGTGCCGCCGGGCGCGGCGACCGATACCCGTCCGCGTTCATGTCAGGTCTCGGCGTAGGCAACTGAGCCCTGGCTTTCCGACTGGGCTCGCTCCGGCGGCTGACTGCCGGAGCGGGCTCCGCCCAATGGCTGGCACGGAAGACACGACGGCAGCCGGGTCAGTGGGCGGCGCCGAGTTCGATGAGCAGGACCCCGCCGACGATGAGGACAATGCCGAATCCCATCACCTTGGTGAGAGGCTCGTTGAACAGGACCCGAGAGGCGATCGCGGTGAGAGCTACTCCGGAGGCTGCCCAGATACCGTAGGCGACTCCCAGAGCCAGTCCGCCGTCCAGGGCGACAGTCAGGAAGGCGAACGCTGCCACATAGCCGACGGCCACCGCGATGAACCACTTCTTCTTGCCCTGCGCCGCCATCCGCAGTGAAAGCGTCGCGATGACCTCGGAGAGGATCGCTCCGGCCAGGAAGACCCAGATCATGAGGTCGCCTCCTCTTCGTGGGGGTGTGCGGCCTGGGCCCCGAGCTCGACACACAGAACGCCGCCGATGACCAGGACGATGCCCAGGCCCATCGTGACGGTCAGAGGATCCCCGAAAATGATCGTCGCAAGGACGGCGGTGAGGGCGACGCCGGTGGCTCCCCAGATGCCGTAGGCGACGCCGATCCCCAGGCCCTCGCGCAAGACGAAGGTGAGGGCGACGAACGCACCGATGTAGCCGATCGCCACGAGGGCGAACCAAGCCGAGTGGTCGAGGGCCGCACGCAACGAGAGCGTGGCAGTGACTTCAAGCAGGATCGCCGCGAACAGCAGCAGCCATTTCCTCATGAGGTTGTTTCGTCTTTCAGGAGTTCTTCGGTGACCGCCAAGAGCTGTGCCCGATCTTCTACCGGTACGGGAAAGACGCCGGTGGCGGCGGCCGTCCAGTAGCCGTCCGCGAGCAGGCGTGCGGCCGTGAGCCTGGCGCGGTCCGGCCCGGACAGATCGTCCGACAGTGCCAGCCAGGGTTCGAAGCGACGCACCCAGGTCTCGGTGAGCGCGTCGCGATACAGGGCGTCGGAAAAGATCGCGAAGTCCGCGCGGTCGTACTGACCGGTCAGCGCCACCTCGACGTAGGCACGAATCCGCTCACGCGGTCCTGCCGTTTCCACCGTTCGCCCCAAGCGGTCGAGCAGAAGCTTCTCCCACCGGTCGGCGACATGGTCCACGACGGCGAGCATCAGCGCTTCTTTGGTCGGAAAGTGGTACATCAGCCCAGGCTTCGTCAGCCCGACCTGCTTGGCGGCGGCGTCCAGGGTGATCGTCCCGCCCCCTTGGACACGGAGCAGTTCGAGTGAACCATCCAGAATCCGCTGTCTCGCGTTTGATGCCATGACCTTACTTTACCATCCGGAAGGTAAAGTGACTCAGATGGCAAATGGCGGCACCTGAACGTGCCGACGCGCTCACGCTGCGTGAGGGACATGCCCGGCCGTGGCGGGATGCGCGTGCCCCTCAACCCATGCGATGCGCCCACCTTCCGCGTCGTGCAGCACTATGACTGCGACGGAGGCCGCGGTGTTTGCCGACCCGCGACCACCACACCTCAGCTCCACCTCTACGCGGGCGATGTCGCCGAGCTCGCAACGCGCAGATTGCAGACTTCCAGCCGCTGCGCCTCGTCCCAGTCCCAGTCCCACAGGCTGCGCACGCCCGATTCACGCATCCGACTCAGCACGCAGGTCACCGCGCGCGGGGCCGTGTGACGGTCCCCGATGTCGGCTCGGCACTGCAGCCCGAACTCCACGTACTCGCATAGCTCACTGCCTTGCGTCGACGACACGATCGCGCCGAGTGTCGTCGACGCAAGCTCCCGATGCTGCCCACATCAACGACGAAGAGACATCGAAGACGGCACGCAGCGAGCTGTTCATAACTCGTCCTTGCAGCAGTCGTCACCCGCGTCGGTCAGGGTCCCCCTGCGAGTTCGCGGTCGAGGACGTGTTCTGGACGACCGCCGCCCCGCGGATGTGGACGCCTGGCAGGCGCAGGTGGTGTTTCTGCCGCTGGCCTTTACGAAGCACCGGGTGGAAACGACCTCCGAATCAGCTCACAGGGACGATTTGCCAGTCCTGGTTGGAACCGCCGTTGGCCGGCCACTGGATGATCCGGGTGCCGTCCGCCGTGGCGCCGTTCTCCGCGTCGGCGGACATCCCGGACCTGTCGTTGACGAGGCGGTAGTACCCACTGGTCGCGGCCGGGACGAGCTTCCACCACTGGTGGACCTCCGCGGTGTCCGTCCGCTGGTCGAGCGCCTGGCCCTGGGTGGTCGAGCCGCCGGGGCATTCGAGCAGCTTGCCGCTCTTGACGCACACCAGCCGGAAGGATCCGTCGTGGTTCGGCAGGAACCGCCACTGCTGGTTGGTGCCGCCGGTCCACGGCCACATGATGGCCGAGGCCCCGTCGGCGGTCGAAGCGTCCTTGATGTCGAGCACCTTGCCGCTTCTGCGGTTGACCAGGCGGAAGGTGCCGGTGAGCAGACCGACGGTGATGGTCGTCCGGGTGTCGGCGGTGAGTGACACGACCCGGGCGTGGCTGCCGAGGGAGGAGGAGGCGACCGTCGCGGTGGTGGTCACCGAGGTCATGCCGCGGCGGGAGATCAGGGTGATGTTCTGGGTGACGGCCGAGGTGAGGACCACCGTTGCGGTACGGGCCGCGGTGTCCCAGGTCAGGCTCTCGACCAGGACCCGGTTACGGCCCCGCACGCCCTTGATGGTGCCCTTGGAGAGCTGGTCGGGCAGGGCGGGAAGCAGTTCGAGGATGCCGGGTCGGCTGTAGATCAGCGCCTCGGAGATCATGGCGGGCAGAGCGTTGGCCGCGTCGGCGTTGTAGGTCGCCAGGTTGGGGTTGTGGGCGGTCATCAGCGACTTGAAGAGCATGTTGTTGCCGACGATCTTCTTGATGTTGGTGTAGACGCCGGGGCCGTCCTTGAGCCGGGCGCGGGCGAAGGTCCGGTGGATGGCGCCATGGGCGGCCTGTGTCTCGTCGCCGCGCAGGTCCAGGGCCTTGCGGGCGGTCAGGACCAAGTCGGGCTTGTCCTCGGGATTGATCTCGTGCAGCGGCCAGGCGCCGTACATGTGCTGGGCGTGGTTGTTGTTGTAGTGGTCGGTCAGGCTCGGCCATGCCCACTCGGCCAGCGCCCCGTCGCTGTTGACCCGGTAGTCGGGGAGCTTGGCCAGCAGCGCCGTCCAGCGTGCCACGCCCTGTCCGCTGTCCTGCTCGACGCCCAGGGTGTTCGCGGCCTCGATGGCACTCTGGAGAGCGTGCCGGCCGGCGGCGATCTCCCCCGTGGCGTTGATGGAGAGGTACTGGTTGGTGTTGCCGGGCTTGTTCTCCACGGAGAAACACGGCACGAAGACGACCTTGCCGTTTGCGTCGGTGCGGGTGAGGAAGTCCTCGTAGAACAGGGCCAGTTCCATCAGGGCGGGGGCCAGTTTGTTTCGGTAGAAGTCGCTGTCGCCGGTGACCTGGTAGTACTCCAGCAGCGGGTAGAGCAGCCAGTCGGCGCCGCCGATCCACGTCTGCCCGGCGAAACTGCCGCTGAAGTGGAGCATGTGGCCGTGCTCGCCGTCGGTGTGGATGGGCGCGTGGATGCCACGGATGCCGTAGAGGTTCTTGGCGTTGGTGCGCCAGTCGTCGAGTTGTCCGAGGATGAGGTCGAAGTATCCCTGCATGGCGTCGGTGAGGTCGAGGGTGTTGCCGCCGGCGACCTGGAAGTTGACGTTGGCGTCGGTGGTGAAGTCGTCCGCCCAGGCACCGTTCCAGGTGCCGGTCCAGATGCCGGTCAGTCGGGGTGGTAGCACGCCGCTGGAGCTGAGGAGGAAGTAGCGGCCGGAGTCGTAGAGTCTCTCCAGCAGCGCCAGGTCGATGACGGTCTTGTTGTTGTTCTGCCGGGTGATCAGTTCGCTGGTGGACAGTTGGCGGTCGGCGGCGGAGGCGTTCAGGTCCAGGCGGGAGCGGTCGTACATCGCTGAGTGCAGCGCGCTGTGGCGCGACAGCAGGGTGGCGTAGTCCGTGTTCAGCGCGGCCAGTTCGGTGTGCAACGGCTGGGAGTTCCAGCCGGTGGAGGTGTCGTAGCGGCCCAGCTTGGTCAGCAGCAGCACCTTGGTGGCGCGGGCCACGACCAGGGTGGAACCGTCGGCGGTGACCGAGGCGTTCGCGCCGGTGGCGACGACCCGGGTGACGCCTTCGTAGCCATACGCCCCCTGCCCCGAGGGGTAGGTGCCGCGCAGGTTCAGATAGCCGTCACCGCCGTTGACGGTGGCCGTCGTGGCGAAGGTGACGCTGGTCGGGACGCCTTCGAGCGCTGTGACGACGCTCAGGGTGGTGTCGATGGTCCGCCCGCTCGCGGGCAGCAGTTCGTGGACGATGACCTGGTCGGCGCGGGAAGTGAACGCGTGGCGCTTCCAGGTGCCGTACTGGTCGGTCCAGGTGTGGGTGACCTCTCCGCTGCGGAAGTCCGTGATCCGGGCGTAGTCGTTCACCGTGGTCATGCCGGGTGTGCTCAACCGCAGTTCGTAGCCCGGGTGATAGGTCTGCGTCCAGCGCAGGCTCCAGCCGGAGGAGAAGCTGGTCTGTGCCCCGGAGTAGTCACCGGCCAGCGCCTTGTCCCGTACCGACTCCAGGCGGTTCGCGATCACCGGTGGCAGGGTGTCGCGGGTGCCGTTGGGCATGACGAACCGGTGGTGATTGAAAATGACCTTCTCCAGCGTGGGCGCCCCGTAGAGGACGGCTCCGCACTCACCGTTGCCGGTCACGAAACCGTCGGTCCACGAGGACGCGGTCCCTGTGTCGTATATGCCCCGGTCGGGGAGCGTGACCTGGGGCGGCACGGCGGCGGTCGCCTTGCCGGCCAGCACACCGGGCAGCGCGACGGCGCCGGCCGCCAGAGCCGCAGTGGTCAGAAACTGTCTGCGGTCGAGCGGAAGGTCGGAGAGACCCATGGTGGTGGCTCCATTGCGTATCGGGGGGAGAGTGGCTCAGTCAGGGGTGAGGACGGAGGTACCTGGTCACGCAAGTTCCGGTCCGCAACCTCGAAGAGGAAGGGGTGACACAGGGAGCTTGCTCGCCCGAGGAGAGGGGGCCGGTGCCGTTTTGCGGCACGGCACCGGCCCCTCACTGGACGCCGTTCACACGGTGACGGCTTCTGCGGGACGACGACTACAGGGCGATGAGCTGCCATTCCTGGTTGGTGCCACCACTCGATGACCACTGGATGACCTGTGTGCCGTCAGCGGTGGAGGCGTCCTTGACGTCTGCGCACCATCCGTTGCCGACGTTGACGAGCCGGTAGTAGCCGCTGGTCGCGGGAACCAGGTTCCACCACTGGTTACTGGTGCCGGTGTCGGCCCACTGGTCGAGCACCGCGCCCTGGGCCGAACTACCCGGGCTGTCCAGGAGTTTGCCGCTGCGGACGTTGGCCAGCCGGAAGGAGCCGTCGGCGTTCGGCAACAGCTTCCACTGTTGGTTGGTGCCGCCTGTCGAGGGCCACTGGATGATGCCGGCCCCGTCGGCGCTGGAGGCGCCGCTGACGTCCATCACCTTGCCGCTCTTGCGGTTCACCAGCTTGAAGGTGCCCAGGTCCGCGGTGAAGGGCCGGTCATAGAGCTCCAGGTTGCGGATGGAGGCCCAGACCCCGGAGGGCAGTCCGGTGACCGTCACCCGTACGTAGCGGGCCTGGGCACTGAGTACGACGGTCTGCACCTGGCTGGTGCTGGTGGTGTCGGTGCGGTCGACGAGGGTGGTCCAGGTGGTGTTGTCGTTGGAGCCCTCGACGCGGTAGCGGTAGTTGGTGGCGTCCAGCTCCCAGGCGATACGGGCGCCGGTGAGGGACTTGGCCGCTCCCAGGTCCACCTTGAGCCAGTTCCCGGCGCTGCCGTTGTTCGCACACCAGCGGGTGGCGGTTGCGCCGTCGACGGCCTTGGCCGCGGTGTTGCCCTTGGATGTCTCCGTGCTGCTGGCGGTGGCGGTCTTGCCCACGGCGATGTCGGCCGGCTGCACGGTCCGGTCGAGGGTCACACCGACCACGCTGTCCTCGGGGATGCGGGTGCGGTTGATCCCGGTGATCGTCACCTTGCCGTCCGAGCTGACGGTGTACGACAGTTCGGTGCCCGAGGCCACGTCGAAGACCCGGGTGACCTGGGCGTCCCCTACCGAGGGGGTGGTGAACGAGGTGCCGCTGTAGCCGGGCAGCAGGTGGACGTAGAAGGTCTTGTCCTTGGCCGTGAACCCGTACTGGCCGTCGACCGGATTCCACGGGCCGCCGCGGGTGCCGTACACGGCCTCGCCGCAGGTGGTCATGAAAGAACCGATCCTGCGCACCAGGTCGGCCTGGGCGGTGGGCACCACACCCGTGCGGTCCGGACCGACGTTGACCAGGCAGGTAATGTTCCGCACCCAGGCGTTGACCAGGATGTTCATGGCCGTGCCGAAGCCCATCACGCCCGTGCCGGCCTTGTAGCCCCAGGCACCTCCGATGGTGAAGCACTTCTCCGCCACCTTGCCGGTACGGACCGCACCCGACGGAACGGAGGGGCCCTCCTCGCTGACGAAGTCGCCGATCCAGCCGGAGCGCAGGGTGCTGACGGCCTCCGGCTGGTACTTGCGCACCAGGCCGGTCAGACCGAGGGGGCGGCCGGTGGCGGGGTCGGTGTCGCTGTAGACGGAGTCCACCGGCCACGCGTTGGCGGGGTCGCGGAACTTGCCTGGCTCCCAGAAGAACGCGCCGTCCCGGTCGGAGCCCTGCTGGCCCAGCCAGCCGCCGTCCCACCAGATGTCGTCGATCTTGCCGTACTGCGTGACCAGCTCCTTGACCTGCTGGTACACCTCGTTCTTCATGATCCGCGCATTCTCCTTGTGCGCGGGATCGGTGACATACCCCCACTTGTTGGGCAGGCAGTTGGTGCCGGTGACGTCGTAATAGCCCGGGTAGCGCCAGCTCAGCGGCGAGAAGTACAGGCCCACCTTCAGCCCGGCGTCGCGCACGGCGGTCACGTACTGGCCGACGAAGTCGCGCTGCAGCGGTGCCTGCCCGGAGTGCCAGGCGTTGGCATGGGTGGACGGCCACAGCGCGAAGCCATCGTGGTGGCGGGCCGTGAGCACCGTGTACTTCGCGCCCATGTCCTTGGCCAGCTGTGCCCACTCGGCGGGGTTGTAGGCGGTGCCGGTGAACTGCTCGGCGGTGGCGTCGGTGACGTACTTCTTGTAGTTCTCCGGCGTGACGGCGGCGTTCTCCATGTACCACTCGCCCTTGGCCGGCCCGGAGTACACGCCCCAGTGGATGAACATGCCCAGCTTGGCATCCTGCATCCACTGGATCTTCTCGTCGGACTGCTGCTCGACATCCATGTCGATCTTGGGGATCCGCAGGGGCGGGAGCGGCAGCGGCTCACCGGTGGGGGTGGCAGCGTGGGCGGGCATCGCCAGTGTCGGAGTGATAGCGGCGGCGACCGTCATGGCCGCCATGCCGGCAAGCACTCTTCGTCGAGTGATCGGTTCTGACAACTGGATCTCTCCTCTGTGGCCGCGGGACAGAGCGGACCGTGCTGCGGCTCAGCATCCGGGCCGAACAATGGGGGATTCACCCATGGGCAGTGGGTGCAGGGGAACCCTTCGGGGGCGTTCACCCATTAGGTGACATCGGATGTATTAAGGGACACCAACCCCAGACCTGTCCAGAGGGCAGGGGAAATTCCCTAGTCAACGCATGATTTCTAAGGCCCCAAAGCTATCGGTTCTCAATACCTAGGATGTTTCGCAGGCCTGGCCCCAGACCGCCGACGGCCCTGCCGATCGGCGACCTGATCGTTGACGAAGCGCCAGTTCACCTCTAGCGTCCTCCGACAGAAGCGCGCACGATCCAACAGTTCGGACCGCGCAGACACTGTCCGTCGCCTTCTCACCCCCGTCCGCCGGTCATCCGCGCTTGCGCCGCGAGGTGAATCCGCCCCAGTCCGCCCTTGCCGGACGCGACCGCTGGGCCGTGTGCGGCCCCGCGCCACTCAGCAGCAGCCGCACCGGACCTCGTTGTCCGCCCGGCTCTTCACCTGCTTCCGAAGGAAACCTGATGCTCCGACGCGCCATCACCTTGGTGCTAGCCGCAGCCATGAGTGTGTCCGCACTACTCATCGCCGGGTCCACTGCCCAGGCCGCCCAGGTCACTGTCACCAACGCGACGCAGTTCACCGACACCACGGGAGCCGTGGTGCATGCCCACGGTGGTGGGGTGATCAAGTCCGGCTCCTATTACTACTGGTTCGGCGAGAACCGCAATGCCGACAACACCTTCAAGGCCGTCTCCGCCTACCGCTCGACCGACCTGAAGACCTGGGAGTTCAGGAACAACGTCCTGACCCAGGCCAGTGACCCCGAGCTGGCCGTCGCCAACATCGAGCGCCCCAAGGTCATCTTCAACAGCACCACCGGCAAGTACGTCCTGTGGATGCACAAGGAGAACGGCAGCGACTACAACCAGGCCCGCGCCGCCGTCGCCGTCTCCGACACCATCGACGGCGACTACACCTGGCGGGGCAGCTTCCGGCCGCCGAGCGGCACCTCGTCCCGGGACATGACGCTGTTCAAGGACGACGACGGCACGGCTTACCAGATCACCTCCGCGGCCGGCAACGCCGACCTGCAGATCTGGAAGCTCAACGCCGACTACACCGCCTACGACAGCCTGGCCGCCAACCCCTGGGCCGGCACCTTCAGGGAAGCGCCCGCGCTGTTCAAGCGCAACGGCGTCTACTTCATGCTCACCTCCGGCAACAGCGGCTGGAGCCCCAACCAGCAGAGGTACGCCACCGCCACCAGCATCGCCGGGCCCTGGACCGCCATGACCGACATCGGCGACGCCACCGGCTACGGCTCCCAGACCACGTTCGTCCTGCCCGTCCAGGGCACCTCGGGCACCTCATACCTCTACATGGGCGACCGCTGGGGCAACTCGATGGGCGGCACGGTCAACGACTCGCAGTACGTCTGGCTCCCGCTGACCTTCCCCACCAGGACCACCATGAGCATGCCGTGGTTCCCGCAGGTCGCCATCGACACACAGGCCGGAACGGTCACCGGCGTGGGTGGCGGCCCCTACTACAATCTCGTAGCCCGCCACAGCACCAAGTGCCTCGACGTCTCCGACAACTCCGCCGCCGACAACGCCTTCGTTCTGCAGTGGGACTGCAACCGCGGCCTCAACCAGCAGTGGCGGCTGCAGGACGCGGGTGACGGATACGTCCGCGTCCTCGCCCAGCACAGCGGCAAGTGCCTGGACGTCGCGAACAACTCCACCACCGACGGCGCCCTCGTCAACCAGTACCGCTGCGGCACCGGAACCAACCAGCAGTTCCAGTTCCAGGACCAGGGCAACGGCTACTACCGCCTCATGGCCCGGCACAGCGGCAAGTGCCTCGACGTGAAGGACGCGTCCACCGCCAACGGTGCCCGCCTCATCCAGTGGTCCTGCGGCACCGGAACCAACCAGCAGTTCCAGCGGCGCACCGCCTGACACTCCAGCCGAGTGTTCGCTGTCACCGCTGCTCAGAGCTGTGGTTCCACACACATGGCTGACATGTCGTTAAGTTCGGAAGGCTTGTGGTTTCTGATGCGGCGGCGACAGCGGCAGCGGCGGGCGGGCACACGACGGAGGCTCATCCGTCAGATCGGTCGGGCATCGACGCGCACCTCTAGACATCCGATCTATTCTCCAGCCAAGATGACCAAGCTTTGGTAGATGACGATGCGACCGATGCCCACCCTGCGAGAGCGCCTATGAATGTGCCGGGAGAGCTCACCGTGATCAATGAAATCCCAACCGCAGCGACGAAGCATCGGGCGTCCCCGTCCCGGTAGCCACGCCCCACGAGGGATTCTCCTCTTCGGAGAAGCCGTTGTGACGGACGCCCCGCACACCAAGGTCCGAGCCGCATCGAGAAGTACCGGGCGGCACACCACGAGATCCCCGAGGGGCCGACCGCCGCCAGCCGGGCCGCCGGCGGCACCACCGTCCCCGCATACGGCTTGACGACACCTTTAGACGAGAAGGGCCGTTCGGCCAACGTGTGCGACGGCCTGATCAGCCTCACCGGCGCCGACGAGATCTCGCGCGCGACAGTGCGGCTGTGGCCCACCGCGTACCGCTTCGCCCGCGGACATCGCATCCGCGTCCAGGTGTCCAGTGGCGCCTTCCCCCTCTACAACCGAAACCCCGGCACCGGCGAACCCAGAGCGAATGCCACCACCCTCCGCACCGCGGACCAGGAAATCTTCCACGACCCCGCACACCCATCGGCGGTCATCCTGCCGGCGCGGCAACTGGATTGAGATCAACACCGCCCATCGGCGACCCCGCCCGGGTTGCGGTCGGCCACCGGCGCCGCTTACCGCGCGTCAACCGTATGGAGCCGTCGACCTGCGCATTCGGTCCCATCGTGGCGCTACGCCCGAGCAAAGTTTCGGGAGTTCCCATGGAGGCCGAGACCTGAGCCGGTCATCTGGCCCTGGCGCGGTCAAGGCCGCTCCACCTGTGACTTCGGCGCGCCGCACCTGACCCAACGCACGAGAGTTCACATCACCGATGTCTTCCCGTTGAGAAATATCTGATGAGTCAAATATTGTTGTAGTCTCAACAACCCCGCGAAAGGCGGGTTCCCGACCGGGAGGCACGGCCCTCATGAAGCTCATCCACGTCTTCGATGCATACTGCGGCTGGTCGTACGGTTTCGCGCCGACACTGGCCGAACTCGTCCGGCGCCACCCCGGTCTGGACGTGGAAGTGGTTTCCGGCGGTCTGTTCACCGGTTCGCGTCGCGTACCTGTCGGTGAGTTCGGAAACGTCCAAGGTGCCAACGCGAAAATCAGTGAGCTGACCGGCGTCGCCTTCGGGGCCGGTTACGAGAGGCTGATCGCGGACGGCTCGTTCGTGATGGATTCCGAGGCCGCGGCCCGGGGTGTGGCCGCGTTGCGGCAGGCCGCGCCCGACCGCATCGTGGAACTGGCCACCGCGCTCCAGTCAGCGTTCTACGTGGACGGCATGAGCCTCTCCGACCCGGCCACCTACCGCGCGGTCGCCGAAGCGGCCGGCCTGGCCGCGGACGGCGTTGCCGAGGCGTTCGCCGCACCGGCTTCGGCCACCGCAGCAAACGCCGACTTCGAGAGGACGGCCGCGCTGGGCGTAAACAGTTTCCCCACCCTGCTGGCCGTCCAGGGCGACCGCACCGTGGCCGTGGCTGTCGGCCATGCGAGTGTCGACGAGATCGAGCAGCGGATGGCCGCCCTCACCGCCGCCCACTGACACCCCTTCCTCACACCACCCACCACCCCCCTCCATTACGAAAGAAGCACCATGAGCACCCTCGCATTCAAGGTCATCGACCTCGACTTCCCCGTCGGCTCGAAGAACAAGACCGCCACCCTGATCACCGGTGAGGAGCAGGCGTTCCTGATCGACGCCGGATTCACCCGCGCCGACGGCCACCGCCTGGTCGCCGAGATCCTCGACTCCGGCAAGACGCTGACGAAGGTCTTCATCAGCCACGCCGACCCCGACTTCTACTGGGGCGCCGAAGTCGTCGCCGACGCCTTCCCCGAGGCCGAACTCGTCGCCACCCCGCTGGTCATCGAGCACATCGCGGCTGCGTACGAGGGCAAGCTCAAGGCGTGGGAGGGCGTGGGCGCCAACCGCCCCACCCGCCTGGTCGAACTGACCGAGCTGACCGGCGACATCACCTTCGAGGGCCACGTCTTCCAGCTCAAGGGCGGCCACCCCGGTCTGCCCGACCGGCACTACCTGTGGCAGGCCGAGCACCGCGCGGTCGTCGCCGGCGTCCTGCTCTTCGAGAACGAGCACGTATGGGTCGCCGACACCGCCACCCCCGAGTCTCGCGCCGTGTGGATCGAGCTGCTCGACGAGATGACGGCCCTGGCCCCCGCCTTCGCCGTCCCGGGCCACCGGCTGCCCACCGACACCGTCGACGTGAGCCCGATCGCCTACACGCGTGACTACCTCACCGCGTTCGAGGACGAACTCGCCAAGGCCGACAGCGGCGAGTCACTCACCAAGGCACTCGTCGCCCGCTACCCGGAATCCGGGATGCTCATCGCCGCCCAGCTCGGCGCGAAGGTCGCCAAGGGCGAGATGACCTGGGGCTGATCACCCCTCCCCCGGCCGGTGCCGGGGTTTCACCCACAGCCCGGCACCGGCCGCTCATCAGGCCTGCTTCAACATCTCATTGACACTCGCGCCCCAGTGAGAGCCGCATGAACGCTCCTGCCCCCGATGCCCAAACCGCCAGTTCCGCGCCTGCCGTCGCACGCCACTACCCGCTGCTCGAGTTCGCGTTGACGGCTGTGCTGCTGTTCCTGGTGGTGACCGTGGTCCGCTGGCTCATGGCCCCGCCTTCCCCTGTCCGCATCGCTGACGTCCAGACCGCGCTGGCCGCCGTCGGGGGGATCGTGGGTGCGGTGCTGCTCTGCCTGATCTACAGCCCGTGGGGGCGGCGTTCCGGAGCACACATGAACCCGGCGGTCAGCGTCGCCCTGTGGCTCATGGGCGCCTTCCCCCGGCGCTGGGTCCTGCCCTACGTCCTCGCCCAGCTCGCCGGATCGCTGGCCGGGGCAGCACTGGCGGGCCTGGTCTGGGGCCGGACAGCGACCGCCGCGCCGATCCGGTACGCCGCCGTCCAGCCGGCCCCCGACTGGAACGGCCTCTCGGTCTTCCTCGCGGAGTCCGGCTGCCTGGTCGCCGTCACCCTGCTGATCGGCTTCTTCCTCGCCTACCCCGCACGGGCCCGCTGGCTCCCCCTCACCCTCGCCGCGGCCACGGCACTGATCGTCGGCATTCTCGGGCCACGCAGCGGCGGCGCGACCAACCCTGCCCGCCAGCTCGGCCCCGCGCTCCTCTCCGGCGAATCCGGCTACCTGGCCATCTACCTGATCGCCCCCGTCCTCGGCGCCGTCCTCGGAGCAGGCATCCATCAGCTGCTGCAGCGCTACGGCACAGCCAGGCGCGTACCCACCTACCACCTGTGCCCCACCACCACCGCCGACCCCGCCCTGACCTGACCACCCCCGGAAGGCCAACCCATGAGTGAGACAACCGACTTCCACACGTCCGCCGCCCCCGCCGACGTGGTGCGGCGCCAGTACCTGGCCTCCGCCCACCGCGACCTCGAAGCCCTGCGGGCCACTCTGGCCGACGACGTGGAGTGGACCGAGATGGCGGGCTTCCCACTGGCCGGCACCTACCGCACCCCCGACGGTGTCACCTCCGCGGTCATGGAACAGCTCGGCAAGGACTGGGACGACTGGATCGCCCACGACGACACCTACGTCGTCGACGGCGAGAACGTCGTCGTCCTGGCCCGCTACACCGCCACCAACAAGTCCACCAGCAAGGACATCAACGTACGCGTCGCCCACCACTTCGTCGTACGCGGCGGCCGCATCGTCCGCTTCGAACAGTTCGTGGACACCGCCAAGGTCCGCGACGCGATGACCGCCTGACACCCTCGTACTCCCCAGCCGGGGCGGCGATGCGGCTCGCTGCCGATCAGCCGCCCCTCTCGGCTCGGTCGAGTCTCTGCACGAGGACAGGATCCGCATCCGCCGACCACAGGCGTGGAGCCGACGTTGGCGAGCCTGCGACCTCCAGACCGGATGTCGCCCCCATGGGGCGATTTCCGCATCGCACCTGACAGGTGCACCAAAGATTGGCGAGAGATGACCCAGTTAAGGAGCCTTGAGAGCCCCATGCGCAAGATCACCCGGAAGCCCTCGCCCACTGCCAGAGCCCTGCAACTCGGGGCAGTACCGCTGCTGGTGGCCGGCCTGCTCGTCGGCTCGGGTACAGCGGCCACCGCCACCACGCACACCGCGGCAGCCACCGCCCATGCCGGGCAGGACAAGGTCATCACGCTGCCCGGCGCATCCTCGGCCGAGGGCATCGCCGCCGGAGCCGGTTCGACCTTCTACGCCGGTGACCTCCTGGGCGGCGACATCTTCCGCGGCGACATCCGCCGCGGAACGGCCAAGCGCTTCATCGACGCACCCGAAGGCCGGATGGCGGTCGGCCTGAAGGCCGACCTGCGCCGCGGCCTGCTCTTCGTGGCCGGCGGGGCGACCGGCCAGGCGTACATCTACAACCTCTCCACCGGCGCGAGCATCGCCACCCTGCAGCTCAGCGACGGCACCTTCATCAACGACGTCGCCCTCGTCCCCGGCGGCGCCTGGTTCACCGACTCCGGGCAGGCAAAGCTCTACTTCGTCCCCATCAGCAAGCACGGCACACCAGGGGCGGTCCGCACGCTCGACCTCAGCGGCCCGGCCGGCGAGACGACCGGGGACCTCAACGGGATCCAGGCCACACCCGACGGCAAGAACCTGATCCTCGGCCACGTCTCCAGCGGAGAGATCTACACGGTCGACCCGGGCACCGGAGCCACCGCACTCATCAAGGGCGTCCACGCACCCAACGTCGATGGCCTCATACTCGACGGCCGCCGACTGTGGGCCGTACGCAACAACGACAACAAGATCGCCCGCTTCCGGCTCAGCGCCGATCTGAGCAGCGGCAAGCTGGAGAAGGAAATCACCAGCCCGGCCTTCGCCGTCCCCACCACCGCGGCGCTCTTCGGCAACAAGCTCGCCGCCGTGAACGGGCACTTCGACACCGGGTTCCCGCCCACCTCACCCACCTACGAGGTCGTCGTCACCAAGTCCTGATGACCGCATGAAGGCGGGAGCCCGGGCACACGGACGTAGCTC
>NZ_JBHVDX010000008.1:0-98120 GCF_042802555.1 Streptomyces sp. NPDC057474
GGTGCGGGGCCCGCTCCGTTTGTGTGCGCCCGGTCCGGCTACAGAGCGGCGGCCCGTGCCTTGCGGTAGATCAGGGCGCCCCCGAGGAGCGTCCCCGCGCCCACCGACAGCGCCAGGCCGAGGGGCACGTCGCCGCCGGTCTGGGCGAGCTGCGCGACGCCGTGGGGCTGAGTGACGGTCTGCGTACCCGGGGTGTTGGTGTCACCACCGGGGACCTCACCACCTGGGTTGCCCGGCTTCCCGGGCTGCTGCGGGGACGCCTCCTCGGAGTCGCCCGGCGGGTTCTGGTGGCCGCCACCCGGGTTCTCGTGCGCCCCTCCGCCGCCCGAGTTCCCGCAGTCGTTGCCCGCGACCCCGTTGGCGATCCCGACCACACTGATGTTGTCGCCGCACACATTGACCGGCACATCGACCGGAACCTGCACGTGGTTGCCGGAAGCCACCCCCGGCGAGTTGCTCGCGTGACCGTCGGCCTGGGAACCGCCGTACGACGAACCGGAACCACCACCGCCGTAGCCGCCCCCACCGCCGTTGGAACAGTCGTTACCCATGGCCGAGTTGCCGACGCCCACCACATTGACGCTGTTGCCGCACGCGTTCACCGGCACGCTCACCGGAGCCTGCACAGTGTTCCCGGAAGCCACACCCGGCGAGTTGCCCGCGTGACCGTCGGCCTGGGAACCGCCGTACGACGAACCGGAACCACCACCGCCGTAGCCGCCCCCACCGCCGTTGGAACACTTGTTGCCCGCCGCCGGGTTGAGCAGTCCGACCACGTTCACAGTGTTGCCGCAGACGTTGACCTCGGCCTCCACCGGCGCCTGGACGGTGTTGCCGGACAGCACGCCGGGTGAGTGGGTGGCGGAGCCCTGCGCGCCGGAGTCGGCGTGGGCGTAACCGCCCGCCGCGGCGAGGACGCCGGACGCGGCCGCCACCGTCATGAGGCCTTTGCGGGTGACCTGTCGCATTGCTGATTTACCTGCCTTAGCCCTATGTTCTGATCTTCTGTACCTTGTCGAGAGACCGATCGGCCCCGGAGCGCATGGCGCGCACTCCGGGGCCGACGGTTTTTTCAGGCCCTCACCGGGTGAGGCACAACGTCACTTGTTGATGCAGGTGTTGCCGAAGGCAGGGTTCAGCAGCCCGATCACCGAGATCGTGTTGCCGCACACGTTCACGGGGACGTGAACCGGCACCTGGACGACGTTGCCGGACGCGACACCCGGGGAGTGGACGGCGGCACCCTGGGCGCCGGCGTCGGCGACAGCCAGGCCCGCACCCGCGAGAACCAGGCCACCGGTGGCAGCCGCAGTGGCGACGACCTTCTTGATCATTGTTCCTCCTTGTTGGCAAAGCGACTCCAAGTAGCGAGTCGCATCACCTGTAACGAGGAGGGAGTAATCGAGCTACGAGCTGATGGTCCGATTCACCCAACCCGGTCGACCCTCGTACGCGCTGCCGAATAAAGGAGTTTCGTTTCAGCACACAATTCCGGACAGAACAAAGGCGGTTCAGGACCGGCCGGGGTCCAACCAGGGACCCGTCGCGGAAGGTACAGAAGGTCAGGACGCGTCGATGAAACGGTCGAGCACACGCACGCCGAACTTCAACCCCTCCACCGGCACCCGTTCGTCGACGCCGTGGAACATGCCCGCGAAGTCCAGCTCCGGCGGCAGCTTGAGCGGCGCGAAGCCGAAGCCGCGGATGCCGAGGTCGTCGAAGGACTTGGCGTCCGTACCGCCGGACAGCATGTACGGGACCGCCTTCGCGGCCGGGTCCTCGGCGAGCAGCGCGGACTGCATGGCGTCGACGATCGCCCCGTCGAAGGAGGTCTCCAGCGCCTTGTCGGAGTGCACGTCCTCGCGTCGCACCGTCGGGCCGAGGATCTTGTCGAGGTCGGCGAGGAACTCCTCCTCGAACCCGGGCAGGAACCGCCCGTCGACATGTGCGGTGGCCTCGCCCGGGATGACGTTGACCTTGTAGCCGGCGCCGAGCTGCGTGGGGTTGGCGGTGTTCCGCAGGGTCGCGCCGATGAGCTTGGCGATGCCGCCGAGCCTGGCGAGGGTGCCCTCCATGTCCTCCGGGTCGAGCTCGGTGCCGAGCGCGTCGCCGAGTTCGTCGAGGAAGGCCCGGGTGGTCTTGGTGACCCGCACCGGGAACTGGTGGCGGCCGAGGCGCGCGACGGCCTCCGACAGCTCGGTGATGGCGTTGTCCCGGTGGATCATCGACCCGTGCCCGGCCGTACCGGCCACGGTGAGCTTCATCCAGTGCATGCCCTTCTCGGCCGTCTGGATCAGATAGAGCCGCCGCTGCTCGCTCACCGTGAACGAGAACCCGCCGACCTCGCTGATCGCCTCGGTGACGCCCTCGAAGAGATCGGCATGGTTCTTGACGAGGTGCTTCGCCCCGTACGTGCCGCCGGCCTCCTCGTCCGCGAGGAAGGCGAGCACGATGTCACGCGGGGGCTTGCGGCCGCTGCGCAGCCGATCGCGCACGACCGCCAGCGTCATCGCGTCCATGTCCTTCATGTCGACCGCGCCCCGGCCCCACACACAGCCGTCCGCGACCTCGCCGGAGAACGGGTGGTGGGTCCAGTCCGCCGCGTTGGCCGGTACGACGTCGGTGTGGCCGTGGATGAGCAGCGCGGGCCGGGACGGGTCCTCGCCCTCGATACGGGCCACCGTGGAGGCGCGGCCCGGGTGCGACTCGAAGATCTTCGGCTCCAGCCCCACCTCGGCGAGCTTCTCGGCGACGTACTCGGCGGCCTTGCGTTCCCCCGGGCCCGAGTGGTCGCCGAAGTTGCTGGTGTCGATCCGGATCAGCTCGCGGCAGAGGTCCACGACCTCGTCCTCGCCGGTCACGCGCCTGCCCGTGTCCGTCTCACTCACGCTGGTTCCTCCCGCTGTCGCTGCTGGTGGTTCCCCTCATCCTCCTCCTGCCCCACCGCTCGCCCCAAGACCGGGACCGGCCCGTCACAAGCCGTTCACGCCCGGCCGCACCCGGGACGGGGTGTGATCGGGGGCCCCGGAAAGCCTGGTAATGTTTCCTTCGTCGCCGCGGGGGAGAGCCCGCACGACAGACACCTTGTCCGGGTGGCGGAATGGCAGACGCGCTAGCTTGAGGTGCTAGTGCCCTTTATCGGGCGTGGGGGTTCAAGTCCCCCCTCGGACACATAGTGGCGAAGGCCGCGACCATCAGGTCGTGGCCTTCGGGCGTTACACTGACGAAATGTGGGCGACGTCTCTCCCCACGGGGAAAACCCCAGGTCACGACCCATCCCCCCACCCCTCCGGGTCGTCCTGCGGACACCCCCGCTTGGTCGACACGACAGGCCGTAGTCACCCGAGCACTAGAGTATTGGGCTTGTTCGGTGTCGGTACGGAAATATCCTCAGGCAGACCTGCGGGCCCGTCGGCACCCCCGGATGGTCCGGGTTCGAGAGGCGAGGATCCGATGGCCGCCGTATACGAGAGTCCTGACCTGACGCTGCTCGACGGAGAGCTGGCGGAGGGAGCCGGGGGGTTCGGCGGGGCGGCGCGATTCTCGGCCGGTCCGGCGGCCTCCCCGCGCACCCTCGTCGATGTCTTCGAGGCGTCCGTGCGGTCGTACCCGGACGAGCCCGCGCTGGACGACGGGAAGCGTCGGCTGACCTATCGCGCGCTGGCGGTCGAGGTGGAGACCCTGCGGCGGCGGCTGGCGGCGGCCGGGGTCGGGCTCGGGGACCGGGTCGGGGTGCGGGTGCCGTCGGGCACCAACGAGCTGTATGTCGCCGTCCTCGCGGTGCTCGCCGCCGGGGCCGCCTATGTGCCCGTCGACGCCGAGGACCCCGATGAGCGGGCCGAGCTGGTGTTCGGCGAGGCGGAGGTGCGGGCGGTCGTCGGAGCCGGGCACGGGCTCACCGTGCACGGCGCGTCCGACTCCCCCGCCGCCAGGCCCGGGATCGAGCACGACGCGTGGATCATCTTCACGTCCGGGTCGACGGGCAGGCCCAAGGGTGTGGCCGTGAGCCACCGCAGCGCGGCCGCGTTCGTGGACGCCGAGGCCGAGCTGTTCCTCACCGAGGAGCCGATCGGGCCCGGTGACCGGGTGATGGCCGGGCTGTCCGTGGCCTTCGACGCGTCCTGCGAGGAGATGTGGCTGGCCTGGCGATACGGGGCCTGTCTGGTGCCGGTGCCGCGCTCGCAGGTCAGGAGCGGCGCCGATCTGGGGCCCTGGCTGGTCGAGCAGGAGATCACGGTCGTGTCGACCGTGCCGACACTGGCCGCGCTCTGGGAGCCCGAGACCCTCAACGACGTACGGCTGCTGATCTTCGGCGGTGAGGCCTGCCCGCCGGAGCTGGCGCAGCGGCTGGTGACGGAAGGGCGCGAGGTCTGGAACACATACGGGCCGACCGAGGCCACCGTCGTCGCCTGCGCCTCGCTGATGTCCGGCGAGGAGCCGATCCGGATCGGGCTGCCGCTCGACGGGTGGGAGCTGGCCGTCGTCGACGAGGCCGGGGAGCTCGTGCCGATGGGTGGCAGCGGGCAGCTCGTGATCGGTGGCGTGGGGCTCGCGCGGTATCTCGACGCCGAGAAGGACGCGGAGAAGTACGCGCCGCTGGAGTCGCTGGGCTGGGAGCGCGCCTACCGCAGCGGTGACCTGGTGAAGGCCGAGCCCGAGGGGCTGGTCTTCCTCGGGCGGGCCGACGAGCAGATCAAGCTCGGCGGGCGGCGGATCGAGCTGGGCGAGGTCGACGCCGCGCTGCAGGGGCTGCCCGGGGTCGCGGGCGCCGCGGCCGCCGTACGGACCGCGCGGAGCGGGAACCAGCTGCTCGTCGGCTATGTGG
This sequence comes from Streptomyces sp. NPDC057474, assembly GCF_042802555.1. NCBI lineage: Bacteria > Bacillati > Actinomycetota > Actinomycetes > Kitasatosporales > Streptomycetaceae > Streptomyces > Streptomyces sp. NPDC057474. Next base: position 4,826 of record NZ_JBHVDX010000008.1, read on the forward strand.
TCACCCAGGACGGGTGGGACCAGGCGACGGCCGTCGAGAAGCTGCGGGCGGAGCTGCCGGCCGCCTTGGTGCCGCTGCTGGCGCCGGTGGCAGAGCTGCCGACCCGGACGTCGGGGAAGGTCGACCGGAACGCCCTGCCGTGGCCGTTGGCGGATCTGGAGACCGCCGGGCCGACCGAGGAGCTGTACGGGACCGAGGCGTGGCTCGCCGAGCAGTGGACCGGGGTGCTGGGCATCCCGGTCGGTGGCGCGGGCGACGACTTCTTCGCGATAGGCGGCGGCAGCCTTGCCGCCGCACAGCTGACGACCCGGCTGCGGACCCGGTACCCGAGCGTCGCGGTGGTGGACATCTACCAGCGGCCCACGCTCAGGAAGCTGGCCCGGTATCTGGAGGAGTCCCGCGAGGAGGACGGTTCCAGCCGGGCGGTGGCACCCGTACCCGTGCGGGCGCGGCTCGTCCAGCTCCTGCTGCTCGTACCGCTGTTCACGCTGCTCGGGCTGCGGTGGGTCGTCCCGCTGGCCGCGCTCGGGAATCTGCTCGGGCCGTACGCCTGGCTGCCGACCGCCTCCTGGTGGGCCGTGGCGGCCGGGGCGGTGCTGTTCTACACCCCGCCGGGGCGGCTGGCGATCGCGGCGGGCGGGGCGCGGCTGCTGCTGCGCGGGGTCGAGCCCGGGCGGTACGAGCGCGGCGGGAGCGTGCATCTGCGGCTGTGGGCGGCCGAGCGGCTGGCCGAGTTCAGCGGGGCGACCTCGCTGACCGGGGTGTGGCTGGAGCGGTACGCGCGGGCGCTGGGCGCCAAGGTGGGGGCCGATGTCGACCTGCACGCGCTGCCGCCGGTGACCGGGATGCTCAAGCTCGGGCGGGGTTCGGCCGTGGAGTCCGAGGTGGATCTCTCCGGGTACTGGCTGGACGGGGACCGGCTGGAGATCGGACCCGTGAAGGTGGGCGCCGGCGCGGTCGTGGGGACGCGGAGCATGCTGCTGCCGGGGGCCAGGGTCGGCAAGCGGGCCGAGGTGGCTCCCGGGTCGGCCGTGGCCGGGCAGGTCACCACCGGGCAGCGCTGGGCCGGGGCACCGGCGGTCAAGCTGGGCAAGGCGAAGCGGAACTGGCCCGAGGAGCGGCCCCAGCGTGGCCTGTTCTGGCGGGTGTCGTACGGCGTGACGGGGGTCGCGCTGACCGCGCTGCCGGTGCTCGCCGGGGTGGCCGCGCTGGCCGTGCTGACGCTGTTCGTCGACCCGGACGCCGGGCTCGGCAAGGCGATGCGAGGTGCGGCGCTCGGGCTGGTGCCGGCCACGCTCGCGTTCGGGGCGGCGTACGCGCTGCTGCTGCTCGTCGCCGTACGGCTGCTGAGTCTGGGGCTGCGGGAGGGCACGCATCCGACGCACAGCCGGGTCGGGTGGCAGGCGTGGACGGTCACGCAGTTGATGGACCGGTCGCGGCAGACGCTGTTCCCGCTGTACGCCGGGCTGGTCACACCGGTGTGGCTGCGGCTGCTGGGGATGCGGATCGGGCGGGGCGCCGAGGTGTCGACCGTTCTCGCGCTGCCGAGTCTGACGACGGTCGGCGACGGGGCGTTCCTCGCGGACGACACGCTGACCGCGCCGTACGAGCTGGGTGGTGGCTGGCTGCGGATCGGGCGGGCTGAGATCGGGCGGCGGGCGTTCCTCGGGAACTCGGGGATGACCGCGCCGGGACGGTCCGTGCCGGACGGCGGCCTGGTGGGTGTGTTGTCGGCGACGCCGAAGAAGGCCAAGAAGGGCAGCTCGTATCTGGGGCTGCCACCGGTGAGGCTGCCCCGGTCGGCCGCGGACGGCGACCAGAGCCTGACGTACGAGCCGCCCGCGCGGCTGCTGTGGGCGCGGGCCCTGGTGGAGCTGTGCCGGATCGTGCCGGTGTTCTGCTCGGCGGGGCTGGTGCTGCTGACGGTGGCGGCGCTGAGCGTGCTGGGCGGCTGGGCGTGGCTGCTGGGCGGGGTCGTGCTGCTGGGTGTCGGGGCCCTCGGATGTGTGCTCTCGATCGTCGCGAAGTGGCTGCTCGTGGGGCGGCACCGGAGCGGTGAGCATCCGCTGTGGAGCGGTTTCGTGTGGCGCAACGAGCTGGCGGACACCTTCGTGGAGGTGCTGGCCGTGCCGTGGCTGGCCGGGTCGGTGCCCGGTACGCCGGTGCTGAACGTGTGGCTGCGCGGGCTCGGTGCGAACATCGGCAAGGGGGTGTGGGTCGAGAGTTACTGGCTACCCGAGACCGACCTCGTCACGCTCGGTGACGGGGCGACGGTGAACCGGGGGTGTGTGCTCCAGACCCACCTCTTCCACGACCGGATCTTGCGGACGGATACTGTTGAACTCCGTGAGGGTGCCACTTTGGGCCCGGGCGGAATCGTCCTGCCCGGCAGCGTGGTCGGGGCCCGCACCACGCTGGGTCCGGCGTCGCTGGTCATGGCCGCGGAGTCCGTTCCGGACGACACCCGGTGGCTGGGCAACCCGATCGAAGCATGGCGCCGCTGAGGGCGGCTCGTGCGACGTCGGGCCATTCGGGGGACGATGGACGTCGTACGAGAGCACAGCGGGGAGCAGAAGCGGCAGTGGCGGTTCAGCAGTCAGTGGGTCCGGACCCGTACTTCCCGGCGAACGGTGATTCCCGTTACCGGGTGCATCGGTACGAGCTGGCTGTGGACTATCGACCAGGGCCGAACCGGCTGTCGGGCACCGCGCGGCTCAACGCCATAGCGGGCCGGGCCGCGCTCGCCGAGTTCCAGCTGAACCTCGCCGACTTCAAGATCGGCCGGGTGCGGGTCGACGGCCGGACGCCGCACTACACGCACCGGGGCGGCAGGCTGCGCATCCGGCCCGCGAAGCCGATCCGGCCCGGGGCCGCGTTCACGGTCGAGGTCCACTGGTCGGGCAATCCCAAGCCGGTGAACAGCCCCTGGGGCGGGCTCGGTTGGGAGGAGCTGACCGACGGGGCGCTGGTGGCGAGCCAGCCGGTCGGGGCGCCGTCCTGGTATCCGTGCAACGACCGGCCCGCCGACAAGGCCTCGTACCAGATCTCGATCACGACGCCGTCCGCGTACCAGGTGGTGGCGGGCGGGCGCCTGCTCACCCGTACGACGAAGGCGTCCACGACGACGTGGGTGTACGAGCAGTCGGCGCCGACGTCCAGCTATTTGGTCGGCCTGTCGATCGGCAAGTACCAGACGGTGCTGCTGGGCGACCCGAGGCCGGGCGGGGTGCCGCAGCACGGGCACATCCCCGCCCATCTCCTCACGGAGTTCTCGCGGGACTTCGCCCGGCAACCCGCCATGATGGAGCTGTTCGAGGAGCTCTTCGGGCCGTACCCGTTCGGTGAGTACGCGGTGGTGGTGACCGAGGAGGAACTCGATGTCCCGGTCGAGGCACAGGGGTTGTCGTTGTTCGGCGCCAACCACGTGGACGGGGCGCGGGGTTGGGAGCGGCTGGTCGCGCACGAGCTGGCCCACCAGTGGTTCGGCAACAGCGTGTCCATCGCCGACTGGCGGCACATCTGGTTGAACGAGGGGTTCGCCAAGTACGCGGAGTGGCTGTGGTCGGATCGCTCCGGCGGGCGTACGGCACACCAACTGGCCGCCGCCGCGCACCAGAAGCTCTCCGCGCTCCCCCAGGATCTGCGACTGGCCGACCCGGGCCGCAAGCTGATGTTCGACGACCGGCTCTACGAGCGCGGCGGCCTCACCGTCCACGCCGTCCGCTGTGCGCTCGGCGACGACGCGTTCTTCCGCATGCTGCGCGGCTGGGCGACCGTTTACCGCGGCGGCGCGGTCACGACGACGGCGTTCACCGCGCATGCCGCGCGGTACGCGGACGGGCCGCTGGACGAGCTGTTCGCCGCCTGGGTGCACGGGACCAGGCTGCCGCCGCTGGCTCGGACGCCTCCGCCGCCCCTGCGGTCGCCGGACGGCAGGCCCTAGCGCACCGGTCTTCTACCGGCACTCGGTCCGGGACCGGCCGGATGCTTCGGTGGGGTGGCCCAGCGCTCCGTACAGTTCGACGCAGGTCTCGGTGCCTCGGTGCAGGTTGCGCAGGGCGAAGCGCTCGTCGGGGGCGTGTATGCCGTCGTCCGGGAGGCCGAAGCCGAGGAGCAGGGTCTGGGTGCCGGTGGTGGCAGCGAGTTCGCTCACGAAGGGGATCGAACCGCCCGAGGGCAGGAGCAGGGGGGCTCGCCCGAACACGCGGGTGCAGGCCCGGGCCGCCTCCGTGACGCCCGGGCCGTGCCGGTCCAGGGTGTAGGGCGGGCAGTCGGCGAGGACGACCAGGCGGCTGCGCACGGCGCGCGGGGTGTGCTCGGCGAGGTGGGCGCGCAGGGCCCGGGCCACGGTGGCCGGGCGTTGGCCGGGGACCAGGCGGACGCTCAGGTCCGCGGCGGCCCGGACCGGGATCGCGGATCTGGCCGCGCCGGACAGCGCGGTGACGACGACGGCCGGGCGGACGGTGGTGCGTTCGAAGGCGGAGTGGCCGGGCTCGCCGTGCCCGGTGACGGCGCCGGCCGGGGCCAGCAGTTCGTGGGCCGAGGGGCCGACGCGGGCCAGCCGGGCTCGTTCGGCCGGTGCCAGGGGGTGTACGTCGTCGTAGAAGCCCGGGACCGCGATCCGGCCGTCGGGGGTGTGCAGGCTCGCCACCAGGGCGCACAGGGCCCGGGTGGGTTCGGCGACCGCGCCGCCGAAGGCACCCGCGTGGAGTTCTGTGGCGGGGCCGGTGACCTCGATGCGGGCGGCGAGCGAGCCGCGCAGGGCGCTGACGAGGGTCGGGGTGTGCGCGTCGCGCATACGGGTGTCGGAGACGACCGCGAGGTCGGCACACAGGTACGCGGGTGTGCGGCGCAGCTCGTGGAGCAGGGTGGGGCTGCCGATCTCCTCCTCGCCGTCCAGGACGACGCGCACGTTCACCGGAAGGCCGCCGGTCGCGGTGAGCCAGGCCTCCAGGGCGGCGAGGTGGGCCGTGAACTGGCCCTTGTCGTCGGCGGCTCCGCGTCCGTACACGTGGCTGCGGTCGACGACCGGGCGGAAGGGGTCCGTCGTCCAGGCGCCGCACGGCCCGGCGGGCTGGACGTCGTAGTGCCCGTAGATCAGCAGTACCGGCGCCCCCGGCCGGCGCAGCCACTCGCCGGTGACGACGGGCGCGACGCGGCCCGGCCGCACGGCGACCGCGTCGAGCCCCAGAGCGCGCAGGCACCCGGCGAGGCGTTCGGCGCAGCGGCGGAGGTCCGTTCGGTGCGCGGGCGCCGCGCTGACCGTGGGGTGGCGCAGGAGCGCGCACAGCAGCCCGAGGGTGGCGGGGCGGCGGGCGCGGGCGATGCGCAGGGCGGCTTCGGTGGGGGCGCGGGCGGCATGCGGTGGGGTTCGCGCGGGGGTGCGCGCCCGGTGCTGGGCGGCTGTGCGCGCCTCCCGGGTGGGGGCTGCCCGGGAGGCGCCGGATGCCATCACACGCGTGCCCCGTTGAGCGGTGCCGTGACGCGGCCTCGCGGGGCGGCGCCTCGGACGGCCGGGGGTGCGGGTGGGCGGCGGGTGACGCGCTGCGCTGCGGCGGCGGGGGCGGCGGGGCGGTCCCAGGGCAGGGCGGCGCGCCGGTCGTCACGGGGAGGCGTCAGGCCCAGCGACTGGGCGCTGGTGAGCCATTCCTCCGCGCTCTCGGCGATCTCCAGCAGCAGCGTCTCGAACGTCGACCGCTGGTTCTGCAGCAGGTGCGGCTGCGCCAGCCAGCGCAGCACCTCGCGGCCCGCGATGGCCATCCGCTGCCGGGGCGAGGTGACGAGACGGTCGCCGAAGTACTGGGCGAGCACGATCTCCACGACGTCCCACGCGGTGTCGGCGCCGTACAACTTCCTGATGTCGTCGGAGCCGAGGATCCGGTACGCCTCGTCGAGCAGTTGCATCACTTCGACGCGCAGCACGTTGACATGGCCGTACGAGGTGAACTTGAGGTTGTTGCGCAGGTCGAGTCCCGCCCGGCGGACCACCGCGATGCTGCCGAAGCTCGGGTCGTACGCCCGTTCGCGCAGCACGTCCGAGATCCGCTTGTCGCGGTGGAAGAGGGCCACTTGGTGGGTGAAGTGCTGGAACAGACCGTGGAAGTCGCTGTTGACCCGCGAGCCCGATGGCACCGGTGTGCGACCGTAGCCGAAGGCACGACGGTACGCGGCGAGCCGGTCTCGCCGGGTGTAGCGCAGGACCTCCCTGCGGTCGAACTGGTAGAGCGCGTAGGCGCCCGCGCCGCTGGAGAGATAGACGGCACCCGCGCGGAACAGCTCCTGGAGCTTCTGCACCGCGCGGAAGACGCCGATCATCTCGTGCTGGTAGATGTAGTAGAGGTCGGCCATCGCCACGAGCCGCTCGGACGAGACCGCCTCGTCGTACGGCTCGATCGCCTGCGGCAGCCGCGCCTCGCCGAGCGCCTCGGCGGCCTGTTCGCCGAGGCCGACGAGTTGGGCGAGTCCCTTGTCCGGCGGTGGTTTCTGCTGCAGATCGGCCGTGATCGCGGACTGCAGCAGGTCGTCGATCTGCTTGTTCAGTACGTCCGCGAGCTGTGGGTCGGCGACGAGCTGCGAGGACAGCCGGTCGGTGACGGTCTCCCGGAGGGCCGCGATGCGGTCGAGGAAGGCCTGGTAGTCCTGTACGTTCGCCATCGTGGGTCTCCTCGTCAGGTCGACGACGGTGTCTTCAGGGCCTCAGGGCCTCGACCGTGTTGCTGCGGTTGCCGTCCGGGTTGATGAGCGTGACCAGCCAGGTGTGGCCCGGCGGCACGGGGCTGAAGGTGGCGACCGCGCGGCCGGACCTGTGCAGGTTCACCAAGTCGGTGATGGTCTCCCCGGCTTCGGGAGCGTCCTCGGCGGTCAGTGCGGCCTGGGCGGGGTCCGTGAAGCCGCGGCCGACCAGTTTGACGACGGCAGCGCCGCGTTCGATCCTGACATCGTCGACGAAGACGATCACCGGTGGCTCGGTCCGCTGCGCGAAGCCTGCCAGGTCTGCCGAGTCCTTCAGTTGTGTGCGCAGCTCGCCCAGGGCGCGCCGGACGCGTGGCGTGCGGATGCCGCCGGGCAACCTCGGGTCGGTGGCGATCAGTTGCTCGGTGGCTTCGGCCAGTCGGGCGAGCTGCTCAAGGACGGGGACGACCGCGAGCACACCGTCCCTGCCCGCTTCCCTGATCAGCCGGGGCCCCTCGCTGGTGGAGACCCTGACGACCCAGTCCAGCAGGTCGGACAGCAGGATCGACGGTGGCTTGTCGTCGGGGAACCTCAGCCGGATCGTCTGGCGCTGGGAGGCGTCGATGAAGACGGACTCCAGGGCGAATACCGTCTCCTCCACCCCCTGCGCGACGACGTCCAGGCTCCGGGACAGCTGGATCAGCACGGTACCGAGTGAGGTCCGGTCGGTGCCGGAGAAGAGGTCCCGGTATCCGTCCCAGCCGACCGCGAGGGCCACGAGGTGGTCGACGACGATACGGAAGTTGGTGACCGCCCGTTCCTCGTCGAGGGTGGCGATGTAGGTGCTCTTCAGACCGAACCGGTCCCGCAGCCGCGCGAGTTGGCCGCCGACGGAATCCGCGTCCAGCCCCGGTGCGAACGCCTGTCGCCCGAGCAGCAGGAAGAACAGCTCGTCGACGCGCTGCACGCGCGGGCCGCCCTCGATCGCCAACTCGTCGACCAGTTCACCGAGTTCCGTCCGTACGATGGTGCGCACCGACTCGGTGTCCTGCGGATCGGCGGCGGGGTCGAGCGGGGTCAGGCCGGTGAGCAGCGGGGTGATCTGGTCCAGGGCGTTCTTCGCCCGGTTGTGGATGCTGGCCTGTGCCCCGGTCAGGGCCCCCAGGTCAGCCTGGACGGCGTAGCCGCGGGGATGCCAGGTGAACTCGGTGTGCCCCTGCACCTCGCGCAGTTCGAAGGCGCCGGCCAGCGCGGCCTGGAAGCCGGAGACGTGGGAGCCGGGACGCCAGCCGAGGACGTCGCGCAACGCGCCCTCCACGGCCTGCTGGTAGGGCGCGGACCGGTCGGTGCCACGGGAGGCGGGTGCCCGGCCGCCACCACTGATGTCCTCGGTGAGGAGGGGGAACTCGAACAGGCGGGAGAGTTCGCCGTCCGTCGACGCCGATGACGATCCGTTCGCAGGCGCCCCGGGCGGACCACCCGGCCGGGCGCCCGGGCCACCGGCCCCGCTGACACCGGATCCGGTCCCGGGCGGAGCACCTGTGCCGCCCACGGACCCGGCACCCGGGCCGGCCCCGGACAACGGGCCGGGTAGTCGGCCGCTCGGAGCGGGCGTCGGTCCCGAGGGCACGGAGCCGGATCCACGGCCGCGGGCAAGGGTGAAGTTTTGCTTCACGGTCGAGGCGACCTCGACCGTGAACTCGTCCACCGGTTCGCCGTTCTCGCCCAGTGCGGCCACCAGGAAGGTGCCGGCGGTGGACCAGGACCACGTGTAGTGACCCGTCTCGTCGGTCCACACCATGTCCAGCCTCTCACTCGTGGAAGCGTCCCGGATCAGAATCCCGACCCCCGCCAGCGGCCGGCCCTCCTCGTCCTGAATGACTCCCTCGATGCTGTGCGTCTCCTCTTCGAGCACCTGGAACACGAAGGACAGCGGGAGGTCCTGCCCGGGGCTCAGGTGCCACCTGGCCGACTTCTTCCCGGCACAGGCCACCCGGATCTGCCCGACAGTCGCCTGCGCGTCGTCGACGGTCACCGTGACAGTGCCGTCGGGAACGTTTCGGAACACGCACCCGGGCGACATTTCATCCGTGGTCAGGGTCTCCGCCGCGACTTCACGGTCGTCGGCGCGGGTCAGGGTGAACCGGGCGCCGAGGACGGGTTTTCCGTCCAGCTGCGGCGCGATGGAGATGTGGGCGCTCGGGCTGTAGTAGACGTAGAGGGTGTCCTGGGAGGGTGAGCTTCCGCCTCGATGGACGTTGAGCTCGGAGTGCTCGGGGACGGCGTCGGCCTGCTCGTGGGTGCTCAGCCGGATCTCGACCGGCGTGTCCAGGCAGGCCGCGTAGACGTCTCCGTTCGGTCGGCTGACGAAGACGGTGCCGTCGATCTCGACCTTGGCACCCGGAAGGGACGTCCCGTCCCTGTAGCGGGTGTTGAGCCGGAGCAGTCGCCTGCCGTCGGCGGCGAGCAGGACGACCTCGGCGTCCTCCACGCCTTTCGGGCCTACGACCAGCGTCGTCCCGGGACCTCCGTGCACCACGTACGGCTGGTCGAATCCCGTCGGGGACGTGCCGTCCCTGACGGTCACCCGGTACTCCCCCCTGGGCAGGTCGTCGTGGTGGACGAACCCCTTGTCGTCCGAGGGCGGGAGTTCGTACGACGTGCTCCGGGACGCCGTACCGGTCGCGCCCTTGTGGACGTCGCCCGAAGGAGTCAGTTCGAGCACCACGTCGGCCGGTGTGGGCCAGCCGCGCTGCCAACTCTCGGGCTCCTTACCCCAGTTCTTCACGTATCGGGGGCACAGGAAGACCCGGATCGTGACCTTCGGCATCGTGCTCTCCTTCCTCGGCGAGTCTCTCCAGGTCAGCGCCGGGCGGCGGACGTGGGACACGGGCGGTTCGGCGCGGCCAACTCCTGCCGGTGGGCGAGCGTCGTCGGTGGCGGCGCGTCGCTCCACGACGACCGCCCTCGGGCGTGGCGGGGGACCACCTCGTCCGCACGGGCATCGGCCTCGCGGGCCGTGTCCGGCGCCGAGGGTGGCGGCCGGTTCGGCGAGGCGGCCGGGGGCGGTCGGCTGAGCGGCCAGGGGCCGGACGTGCGACGGGCGCAGGGCCGCGGCCGACGCCCCGAGGTGTCGGACGGCCGTGCCGGAGTCGGCGTACGGGGAGCGGGCGGTCACCGTCATCGCCTCGCCAGTTCGCTGTAGAAGTTGCGGGTGATCACGCCCGGGCGGGCCAGGCGGCGGTCGAGGGCGGAGCGGGTGGCTCCGATCAGGAAGCGGGCGGGGATGATCCCGGGATCGGTGCCGGCGGCGAGGCGTTCGGCGGCCTCCAGCTGCATGGCGTACTCCTTGCCGCCGAACGGGAGCACCCGGGCGAGGCTGCGTCGGCCGAGTTGCGGGAAGGGCCGGAAGCAGAGGGCGTCCACGACCGCCGGGTGGGCGGTGGCGAACGTCGAGACCAGTTCGCGGGGCAGCGTGCCCGCGCGGGGGTCGGGGTAGATCGACGACCACAACCTGCCGTAGCGGTCGGCCAGTTCGGCGAACCCCATCCGGCGCAGCAGCTCCACGGAGATCCACACACGGAACCACGGTGTGGGGTGCGGGCCGCGGGGGTTGTACGCCAGCACGGACGACGGCGAGCGGCCGACCACGTCCAGCAGGGAGCCCAGCACCGCCGGACCACCGAGCAGCAGGGCCGACAGGTCGGCGTAGATCTCCCGGTTCCAGCGGACCCAGGTTCGCACCACCGTGGGCGGGCAGCCCTCGGCGAGCAGGCGGCGGGCGATCGCGCGCGGCACCGCCCGGTCGAGGCCCAGGTCGCTCTGCAGGTTGTGCGAGACCTCGTGCAGGACGGCACCCAGTGTCCAGGGGTTGACCAGGCGGTGGTACGGGAGCTGGACCAGCGGGAAGGGGTTGAGCCGCCGGCCGAGGCGGCGCAACGGGATGCCACGGCGGAAGGTCGCCGGGGAGAAGCCGGTGCGCATGAACGAGAACGGGGGCGGCGCGGGCAGCGGCTTGGCCTCGCCGACGCCCAGGTACGCGGCCTGGTAGCAGGAGAGCGCGATGCGGTCGCAGGAGAGCAGCGCGTCGGCGAAGACGGACTGCCGCTGGCCGAAGAGCTCGAAGTAGAAGTCCCAGATGCGCTCGACCTCACGCACCCAGGTGTGGGCCTGCTCCTTGGTGGTGAGGAGGGTCTGCAGCCGCCGGGTGTCCGGTCGCCCGGCGGCCTGCCGCGCCTGCTGTCCCACCTGTTCGCTGATCCGCAGCAGTTCGGCGCGGAGCCGGTTCAGCAGGGCGTTGACGGCCTGGAGATGGCCGGCGGTCGGTGCCGCGGCCCCGGTGCCGAACTCGCCCGCGCGGAAGGGTCGGAGGGCCGCGGCGTGCCGGGTGACGTTCAGTCCCTGTGCCCGCAGCCAGGGCCCGCGCACGGGCTCGGTGGTCCGGGGCCGGCGTACCGGCCGGCCGGACCGGGCGGTGGCGGTGCCCGGATCCGGTGTGCCGGCCGGCTGGACGGGAGCCGTGGGCGCGGTCATGGCCCGCCGCCTGTCAGAAGGTGTGCGGCCCGCGCGGGCGGACCGGACGGTAGGCGAGCACCGGCACCCAGGCGACGGACATCGGCGGCATCCCGGCGGGCCTGGGCGGCATCCCGGCGCGGCGGACCGGGGCCGTACGCCTGATCCCGTACGGCCGCCGGGCGGACGGCACGGCGGCCGGCAGGACCGTGGCGACCCTGCGGACCGCTCCCGCCGAGACCGGCGCCACGGACGGGGCACCGGCCCGTACGGCCCGGTGGTACCGGCGGTCGAGGGCCCGGGAACGCCGGACGACCGCACGGCGGCGCCTCGGGTCGGACAGGACGGCCGCGGTCTGTCCGGCGAGGGTGCGGAAGGCGCTGCGCGCGGTGACGGGACGTCCTCGGGCCACCTGACGGGCGAGGCTGCGGGTGGTGCGGACCGCGATGGTGGGCAGCGCCCGGACGAGTGGCCGTGTCACGGGGTTGCGGCGCAAAGCGCGGGTCACGTTGGCGAGGCCGCGCGCGAGTTGGGGGGTGGCCCGGACGAGGGCGGGCGCGGCGCGCCGGGCCATGCCTACGGCGATGGGGGCGATGGCACCGATGAGCGCCTCCGCCTCCGCCTCCGACTCGGCTTCCGCCGCGGCGTGGCCGAGGTGCTCCATCAGAGCGTCCGGGCGGGCGAGCCTGCGGAGCGGGTTGTTCATCGCCTCGTACTCGTACTCGGCTTCATCCTCGGCCTCGTACTCGGCTTCATCCTCGTACTCGGCTTCGTATTCACCCTCGTACTCACCTTCGTACTCGGCTTCGTATTCACCCTCGTACTCGGCTTCGTGGAGGTACTCCTCCTCGGCCTCTCCCTCCGCCTCGAAGAGGTACTCGTTCTCGAAGAGGTGCTCGCCCTCGCCTTCGTACAGGGACTCCCACTCACCCTCCAGCTCGGGGAGCGGTGCGGCGCCGGACGTCCGGGGGCCGGCTCCGTTCGTGCTCACGCTCATGGCCGCCGTCCTTCATGGTCGTGGTCCGGGCCCCGGGCTGGGTCCAGGGCTGGGTTTGGGTCCAGGGCTTGGGTTGGGCCGGTGGTCAGCGCAGGCCCGCCGCGTATCCGGGGCGGCGCGGTCGCGCGCCGGCGTAGGGGCGGCGAGGGGCACGTGCTGCGGGGCCTGCGGCGCGGCGGACGGCGGTGGCGGCACGGACGTTGCGCTGCAACGCGCGGGTGGTCTGCTGCGGGCTGCCCAGCACCCGTCGGGTCTGCCCGGCCATGACGCGGGCCGCGGTACGGCGGTTCACGGGCCGTCCGGTCGCGGCGCGGGCACCGAGGACCCGGGCGGTACGGCGGACGATCAGCGGCACGGCGCGGATCACCGGGCGGGTCGTCCGGCGGCGGCGCAGCAGCCGGGTCAGGACGCAGGTGGCACGGACCAGGTGCGGGGTCAGCCCGCGCAGGGTGGCGCGATCCTGGGGGGACAGGGCCGCGACCGTGGCCGCGCCGATCATCGCCTCGGCCTCCGCCTCGGAGCGGGCCTGGGCGGCGACCGCGGCCATCATCTCGGCCATCGCCTCCTGCTGGGTGAGCGGCCGGGACGCCTCCTCCTCGGCCTCGGCCTCGAACTCGCCCTCCGCCTCGTACTCGTACTCGCCCTCGCCCAAGGCCCGCGCGGCGAGGTTGCCGATGGTGCCGCCGAGCGGTCCGCCGATCGCGGTGCCGACCAGGGGCGCGGCAACTTGGGCGACCCGGCGCAGGACCGGGGCGGCGCGGCGGACGAAGGCACCGATGCGGCGGAAGAACTCCTCGCCCTCGAACTCGCCCTCCAGTTCGCCTTCCCACTCGCCCTCGTACTCGTACTCGCCCTCGTACTCGTACTCCTCCTCGCCCTGGCCGAGCAGGCCACCGACGGCGCCCATGACGCGGCCGAGGAACTCCTCGCCCTCGCCCTCCTCCTCGTAGAGGTACTCGTCCTCCTCTTCGCCGGCGCCCTCGAACTCGCCCTCCAGGGCCGCCTCGACCTCGTACTCCGGCTCGGCCTGGCGCATCTGCATGGCGCCTCCCTCCACACGTTCGGACAACTCAGCGTCTCTGGCGGCGCGTTGGGGAACCAGTCGCACGTCCTGCCGTCGATCGGTCCGGTGACGTCCGGATGAGTGTCACTCGGACGTGCTACGCCCGAATCGCGTATGAAGCGCATTTCTCCGCTGTTAGAGTGCGCAACATGCCTGTCACAGGTGTGGATCCGGCCGGGCGGCCGGGCCGACCGAGGCAAGGGGGGCCGACGGTGAAGAACGGGGCGAGCACCGATCTGTTGGTCAGGGGCAAGGCCCGGGGCGACGTCGAGGCACTGGTCCTGGAGCTGATCACCCGACTGTCCGGGTCGGAGGGGCGGGTGCTGCTCGATCTGGAGGTCGACGACGTTCGCTGCGTGGTCATCCGCAGCGACCGCGCGGGCCCGATGGCCCTGCTGAGTCCCCGTGAACGGGAGATCGCCCGGATGGTCGCCTGCGGTCACCCCAACAAGACGATCGCCTCGGTCCTGGAGATCAGCACCTGGACGGTCGCCTCCCATCTGCGCCGCATCTTCGTGAAGCTACAGGTGTCCTCCCGGGCCGCGATGGTCAACCGCCTCGTGACGGGCGACCCACAGCCGCGGCCGGTACCCGGGCCTGAGGCGGTGGATTTGGCGGCCGCGCCGTTCCTGTCCCAGGGGTGAGGTCGGGGAGGGGAGATACCGCGGGTGGGAAGTCGACCTGCACAATGGTGGCCATGGCCCGACGCACCACCCGCTCCCCCAAGCCCCTGAACAGCTGCCCGTGCGGGCTGCCCGAACCGTACGAGAAGTGCTGCGGCCGCTACCTCCTCCGGTCTCGGACAAGCCCGGCCGGGGAGACCCCCGTCGGCGCCGCCGCCCCGCCAACCGCCGAGGCGCTGATGCGGTCGCGGTACAGCGCGTTCGTCCTGCGGGACGAGGGGTATCTGCTGCGGACCTGGCACCCCCGCACGCGGCCGGCCGCCGTCGAGTTCGACACGACCATGCGCTGGACCGGCCTCGAAATCCTTGAGAGGCGGGACGGTTCGGCCTTCCACACCACCGGGACGGTGACCTTCCGTGCCTCGTTCCGGGGCGGCTCGCTGCATGAGCGGAGCCGCTTCGAGCGGGTGGACGGGGCCTGGGCGTACGTGGACGGGGAGTTCCTGGACTAGGTCGGCCGAAGACCGTCAGCGTCAGTCGAAAGCCGTCAGTCGAAAGCCACCGTTCGAAGGCCGTCAGTCGAAGGCCGTCAATCGAAGGCCGTCAGCCGGAAGCCCTCAACCGGAGGCCGGGGAGTGGCCGTTGGGTGCCAGGATGTCGAGTTCCTGGAGGGCGCCCGTGGTGATTTCCCTGGTGAGTTGTTCGGCTCGGGGGGCGTCGTGTTCGCGGATGGCTTCGGCGACCTGGACGTGGAGGGTCACGGCGGCGGGGTCGGGGTCGTCGAACATGACGGCGTGGTGGGTGCGGCCGGCGAGGACCGCCTCGACGACGTCGCCGAGGCGGGCGAACATCTCGTTGCCGGAGGCGTCGAGGATCAGGCGGTGGAAGGCGACGTCGTGGTGGAGGTAGCCCTCCAGCTTGTGGCCGCGTGAGTGGGCGACCATGCCGATGGCGCACTCGGTGATCGCGGCGCACTGCTCGGCCGTGGCGTTGCGCGCGGCGAGGCCCGCGGCGATCGGTTCGACGGCCGAGCGCAGGACCGTGAGCGAGCGCAGCTGGCGGGGGCGGTCCGCGCCGGCCAGGCGCCAGCGGATGACCTGGGGGTCGTAGACGTTCCACTCGACGGCCTGGCGGACGATCACGCCGACCCGGCGGCGGGACTCGACGAGGTGCATGGACTCCAGTACGCGGACGGCCTCGCGCATCACCGAGCGGGACACCTCGAA
Source organism: Streptomyces sp. NPDC057474 (assembly GCF_042802555.1). Classification (NCBI taxonomy): domain Bacteria; kingdom Bacillati; phylum Actinomycetota; class Actinomycetes; order Kitasatosporales; family Streptomycetaceae; genus Streptomyces; species Streptomyces sp. NPDC057474. The sequence continues at coordinate 19,919 of NZ_JBHVDX010000008.1, forward strand.
GGTCTGGGCGAGTTCGTCCGTGCGCAGCACGCTCCCCGGCGGGTACTCGCCCGCCGTGATCGCCGGTCCGAGGGTTTCCAGTACTCGGCCGTGCAGCCCCCGGCCCGGTGTGGTCATGGGGATCAGGGTACGAGGAGGGGAGAGCGAAGAAAAAGTCAGACTTATTTGTGTCCGGGGCTTGAATTCGTCGTACCTAATGGGTTTCAGTGTCGTCGACGTCGGGTGACGTCTAGATGTCGACGCAGACAGCGAGGTAGTGATGCGTACCCCTCATGTCGTCGTGGTGATGGGCGTGGCAGGGACCGGGAAGACCACGATCGGTCCCCTGCTGGCGGCCCGGCTCTGCGTTCCGTACGCCGAGGGCGACGACTTCCACCCCGAGGCCAACATCGCCAAGATGTCGGCCGGGACACCGCTGGACGACGCGGACCGGGGGCCGTGGCTGGACGCCATCGGCGCGTGGGCCCACGGCCGGGACGGACTCGGCGGGGTGGTCAGCTGTTCCGCGTTGAAGCGCGCGTACCGGGACCGGCTGCGGGCCGCCGCGCCCGGAGTCGTCTTCGTGCATCTCGCCGGTGATCGTGCGCTCATCGAGGACCGGATGTCCCACCGCCAGGGCCATTTCATGCCCACGGCGCTGCTCGACTCGCAGTTCGCCACGCTGCAGCCGCTGGAAGCGGACGAGGCGGGCGTCGCGGTCGATGTCTCGGGCGCGCCCGAGGAGATCGCCGAGCGGGCGGTCGCCGCGCTGCGGGAACTCGACCCGGCGACGTCGCAGACCCGGACGTCGTAGACCCCTGTCGCTCTGCCTCGTTCTCTTCGTCTCGTGCTCTTCGCCTCGTGCTCTTCGTCTCGTTCTCTCTGTCTCCCTTCTTCACCTCTCCCTCAACTTCCCCCCATTCAAGGATTCACCGTGACCAGACTCAACGTCGAGCTGCTGGCAGCGGACCCCGTCGAGCCGATCACCTCGGCGGGACACGCGCAGCTGGGCATCGCCGTACTGGCGGGCATCGCCGTCATCGTCGTACTCATCACCAGGTTCAAGGTGCACGCCTTCCTGGCGCTGACCATCGGCTCGCTCGCGCTCGGCGCGTTCGCCGGGGCGCCGCTGGACAAGGCGATCGTCAGCTTCACCACCGGGCTCGGATCGACCGTGGCCGGGGTGGGCGTGCTCATCGCGCTGGGCGCCATCCTCGGCAAGCTGCTGGCGGACTCCGGTGGCGCCGACCAGATCGTCGACACGATCCTCGCCAAGGCCGGCGGGCGGGCGATGCCGTGGGCGATGGTGCTGATCGCCTCCGTGATCGGGCTGCCGCTGTTCTTCGAGGTCGGGATCGTGCTGCTCATCCCGGTGGTGCTGATGGTCGCCAAGCGCGGCAACTACTCGCTGATGCGCATCGGTATCCCGGCCCTCGCCGGTCTGTCCGTCATGCACGGGCTGATCCCGCCGCACCCCGGTCCGCTGGTCGCGATCGACGCGGTGCAGGCCAACCTGGGCGTCACGCTGGCACTGGGGCTCCTCGTGGCGATACCGACCGTGATCATCGCCGGACCGCTGTTCTCGAAGTACGCGGCGCGCTGGGTGGATGTGCCCGTCCCCGAGCGCATGATCCCCGTGCGTGCCTCGGAGGAACTGGAGAAGCGGCCCGGGTTCGGCGCGACCATCGCGACCATGCTGCTGCCGGTGGTGCTGATGCTGGCCAGGGCGCTGGTGGACATCGTCGTGGACGATCCCGAGCAGATGGTCCAGCGGGTCTTCGACGTGGTCGGCTCGCCGCTGATCGCGCTGCTCACGTCTGTCATCGTGGGCATGTTCACGCTGGGGCGGGCGGCCGGGTTCACCAAGGGGCGGCTGTCCTCGACGGTCGAGACGTCCCTCGCGCCGATCGCGGGGATCCTGCTGATCGTCGGTGCGGGTGGCGGGTTCAAGCAGACGCTCATCGACTCCGGGGTCGGGCAGATGATCCTGGAGATCTCCGAGGACTGGTCGATTCCCGCGCTCGTCCTGGCGTGGCTGATCGCGGTGGCGATCCGGCTGGCGACCGGCTCGGCGACGGTCGCCACGATCTCGGCGGCGGGGCTGGTGGCCCCGCTCGCCGCGGACATGTCGACCACCCACACGGCCCTGCTGGTGCTCGCGATCGGCGCCGGCTCGCTCTTCTTCAGCCACGTCAACGACGCCGGGTTCTGGATGGTGAAGGAGTACTTCGGGATGACCGTCGGCCAGACCATCAAGACCTGGTCGGTGATGGAGACGATCATCTCGGTGGTGGCGGGGGCGATCGTGTTGCTGCTGTCGCTGGTGATCTAGGCGGTACGGGACCGGGGGCTCCCGGCTGTGTCCCGCGCTACGGCCGCCACAGCGGGTGTTCCCGGTCCGCCCACTCTTTGCTCACCGAGCCCGTCCGCAGGCCCCGGCGTGCCTCGGGGTCGCCCAGGGCCATGCCGATGTGGCCCGCCAGGACGATGCCGATCGTCAGGGCCAGCCAGTCGTGGACGAAGGTCGCGCTGGTGCGCCACATCAGGGGGGTGAGGTGCGTGAACCACATCATCAGGCCCGTGGCGAGCATGACGAGGGTGGCGCCGGCGATCCAGGAGGCGTAGAGCTTCTGACCGGCGTTGAACTTGGCGGCGGGGCGGGTGCCGGGGGTGCGGCGGCGGGCGGCGCGGAGCCAGACGCGGTCGTGTGGGCCCCAGCGGTTGAGCCGGCCGAGGTCCGCGCGGAACGCGCGGGAGGCCAGGCCCGCCAGGACCGGGAGGGGCAGGAGCAGGCCCGTCCACTTGTGGACCGTGACCACGAGGGCCCGGCGGCCGACCAGTTCGGCGAGGGCGGGGACGTAGAGGCAGGCCGCCGTCGCCACGCAGATGCCCATCAGGGCGGCCGTCGTGCGGTGGATCCAGCGTTCGGCGCTTGTGAAGCGCCGGACACGGGCCTCCACCCGGACGGGTGGCACCTCAAGTCGTCGGTTCATCGTCCCGCCCGTTCGATCGGCCTACCCACGCGTCGATGTCGTAGCCCCGCTCCTCCCAGTAGCCGGGCTCGACCTTCTCCGTCACCTCGATGCCGGAGAGCCACTTGGCCGACTTGTAGAAGTACATCGGGGCGACGTACAGGCGCACGGGGCCGCCGTGGTTGTGGCTGATGTCCTTGTCCTGCATACGGAGGGCCACCAGGACGTCCGCGCGGCGGGCCTGCTCCAGGGTGAGGCTCTCGCTGTACGCCCCGTCGAAGCAGGTGAAGCGGACCGCGCCCGCCGAGGAGCGCACGCCGGCCGCGTCCAGCAGCGCGGAGAGGCGTACGCCCTCGAACGGGGTGTCCGGCACCCGCCAGCCCGTGACGCACTGGACGTCCTTCACCATCCGGGTCTGCGGGAGGGCCCGCAGGTCGGCGAGGGTGTACGAGGCGGGCTTGTCGACCAGGCCGCCGACGGTGAGGCGGTAGTTCTTGGCGGTCTTGCGGGGGACGGACGACGTCACCGAGTAGTAGCGGAAGCCGCCCCCGTTGGGGAGCAGGCCGGTCAGACCGGTGGGGTCCTTCTGGGCCGCCTCGCCGAGGAACGCCTCCATGCCGCGCTGGAGGACGGGCGCGGAGACCACGCCGAGGGCGCCGAGTCCGAGGGTGCCGAGGAGGATACGGCGGCCGATGGGCTTCCCCTGTTCCCGGCCGCCCTGGCCCTCCTGGCCCTTCTGGCCCTCCTGGCCCTTCTGGTCTTCGAGGTGCTCCGTCGGCGCTTCCCGCGCTTCGGGATGTTCAGGGTTCACATACTGATTCGAACATCCGCCGCCCCCGTCGAGCCAGGAACGGCGGAAATTCGTCGGAAATACTCACCCGGGCGTGATCACCCCCTGGGGGTCAGCCCGTCGCCTTCGCAGCCGCCCGGCCCGCCGTGCGGCCGGAGAACAGGCAGCCGCCGAGGAACGTGCCCTCCAGGGAGCGGTAGCCGTGGACACCGCCGCCACCGAAGCCGGCGGCCTCGCCGGCCGCGTACACGCCCTCCAGCGGGTCGCCGCCCTCGGTGAGGACGCGGGAGGAGAGGTCGGTCTCCAGGCCGCCGAGGGTCTTGCGGGTCAGGATGTTCAGGCGGACGGCGATCAGCGGTCCCGCCTTGGGGTCGAGGATGCGGTGCGGGGTGGCGGTGCGGATGAGCTTGTCGCCGAGGTAGTTGCGGGCCCCCCGGATCGACATGACCTGCAGGTCCTTGGTGAAGGGGTTGGCGACCTCACGGTCCCGGGAGACGATCTCGCGGCGCAGCTCGGCCTCGTCGATCAGCGGTTCCTTCGTGAGCGCGTTCATGCCGCGGACCAGGGAGCCGAGGTCCTTCTCGACGACGAAGTCGACGCCGTTGTCCATGAATGCCTTCACCGGGCCGGGGACGTCCGCGCGGGCCCGGATGAAGACGTCCTTGATGGACTTGCCGGTCAGGTCGGGGTTCTGCTCGGAGCCGGAAAGGGCGAACTCCTTGCCGATGATCTTCTGGTCGAGGACGAACCACGTGTAGTCGTAGCCGGTCTTCATGATGTGCTCGAGCGTGCCGAGGGTGTCGAAGCCGGGGAACAGCGGGACCGGGAGCCGCTTGCCGCGGGCGTCCAGCCAGAGCGAGGACGGGCCGGGGAGGACACGGATGCCGTGGTTCTCCCAGATGGGGTTCCAGTTCTGGATGCCCTCGGTGTAGTGCCACATGCGGTCGCGGTTGATGAGGTTGGCGCCCGCCTCCTCGGCGATGCCGAGCATCCGGCCGTCGACGTGCGCGGGCACGCCGGAGATCATCTTCTCCGGGGGGTTGCCGAGGCGCTCGGGCCAGTTGGCGCGGACGAGGTCGTGGTTGCCGCCGATGCCGCCGGAGGTGACGATCACGGCCTGGGCCTTCAGTTCGAAGGCGCCGGTGACGTTGCGGTTGCTGGCCTGACCGCGCTCGATGGTCGACGGCTCCAGGATCTCGCCGGTGACGGTGTCGACGGCGCCCGCGCTGCGCGACAGACCGGTCACCCGGTGGCGGAACTTCAGCTGGACCAGCCCCCGGGCCACGCCCTCCCGCACGCGCCGCTCGAAGGGCGCGACGAGGCCGGGGCCGGTGCCCCAGGTGATGTGGAAGCGGGGGACGGAGTTGCCGTGGCCGTTGGCGTCGTAGCCGCCGCGCTCGGCCCAGCCGACCACCGGGAAGAACCGGACGCCCTGCCGGTGGAGCCAGGACCGCTTCTCACCGGCCGCGAAGTCGACGTACGCCTCGGCCCACTTGCGCGGCCAGTGGTCCTCCTCGCGGTCGAAGGCGGCCGTTCCCATCCAGTCCTGGAGGGCGAGGGCGTGGCTGTCCTTGATCCGCAGGCGGCGCTGCTCGGGCGAGTCGACGAAGAAGAGTCCGCCGAAGGACCAGTGCGCCTGGCCGCCGATCGACTGCTCCGGCTCCTGGTCGAGGAGGATCACCTTGCGACCCGCGTCGACGAGCTCCGCGGTCGCCGCGAGCCCCGCGAGGCCCGCCCCGATCACGATCACATCTGCGTCGTACGACATTGGAGGACGTCCTCTCGGGAACGGGTCAGGCAAGCGGGGGCAGGCCGAAGCAGGCCAGGCACGGCCCCACGCTTTGTTACCGGCCGGTCAGCAGCTTTGGCATCAGATCCTTCGGCAGAAGGAGTGACCTAGTCAACTGCCGAGATGTGTCTCCTCTTACGGACAGCCTCCGGCGGGGCGGCTACAGTCGTCTGAATACGTATCGGGCCACCCGTCGGGGCACAAATCGCTCTCCGACCGGGATGCCGAGCGGACGCCCCTTGGGGATACTCGCCGCCGCCCGTCCGACGACCCGAGGTATTCCGCGTGTCGGTTCTCGTTCTTCTTCTCGCCATGGGCGCCGCCTGCTGTCTGGGCTTCGGCTTCGTGCTCCAGCAGCAGGCCGCCGCGCACGCCCCGCTGGGCGACTTCCTCTCGCCCCGGCTGCTGCTCGACCTGATCCGGGTGCCGCGCTGGCTCGGCGGGATCGGGCTGATGGTGTGCGGCATGGCCCTGGGCGCGATCGCGCTCAGCCAGGGCGAGGTCACCCTCGTCGAGCCGCTGCTCGCCACGAACCTGCTCTTCGCGCTCGCCCTCTCCCGCCGGCAGACCCGTCAGCCGCTGGGGCGCCAGGGCTGGGCGGGGCTGGTACTGCTCGCGGGAGGCGTCACCGCCTTCATCGTCGCCGGGCAGCCGGGGGGTGGGGCGGCGGTCGGCGGGCCCTTCCGGCAGTGGCTGATCATCGGCGTCATGCTGGGGCTCGCGCTGCTGCTCACGGCGTACGCGAAGCGGTCGCGGCTCAGTGCCGCGCCGGTACTCCTGGCGGTCGCGGCCGGGCTCCTCTACGGCGTCCAGGACGCGCTCACCCGGGTCAGCGGGCAGCTGTTCGCCGAGGTCGGCTGGGGCGGGCTGTTCACCTCGTGGCAGCCGTACGGGGTCGTGTTCCTCGGCGTGACCGGGCTCCTGCTCGTCCAGAGCGCCTTCGAGACGGCGCCGCTGCGGATGTCCCTGCCGGCCCTGACCGCCGCGCAGCCGCTGGCGGGGATCGCCTGCGGAGTGGGGTTCCTGGGGGATCGGCTGCGGATGGACGCGGGGGCGCTCGCGTGGGAGGCGGCGGGGTTGGCGGGGATCATCGTCGGGGTGGTGTTTCTCGGGATGCATCCAGCTATGCCGTGCGGCTCGGCCGGGGTCGTACGGCAGAAGGAACTGCAGCCGGGCGCCTAATGGCTCGGGGTACCTGTGACATGGCGAGTGCGGGTGGGTGGGGCTGGTCGCGCGGTTCCCCGCGCCCCTGATATGGACACGACCCCTGCGGGCCGAAAAAAGCACGGGGCGCAGCCGGCCCACACGCTCCGCCACCCCCTGCTTGGATGGAGCCATGAGCGCCGCCGACGAGATCCTCGACATCGTGGACGAGAACGACCAGGTCATCGGGCAGGCCCCGCGCGGGGAGGTGTACGCGCGTGGGATGCGGCATCGGGCCGTGTTCGTGCTGGCCAGGGACGCCGAGGGGCGGGTCTTCGTGCATCGCCGGACGGCCACGAAGCTGATCTTCCCGTCGCTGTACGACATGTTCGTGGGCGGGGTCGTCGGGGCGGGCGAGTCCTACGACGACGCGGCCCTCCGGGAGGCCGAGGAGGAGCTGGGCGTCTCCGGGCTGCCCCGGCCCGACCCGCTCTTCAAGTTCCTGTACGACGACGGAGCCGGGCGGACCTGGTGGTCGGCCGTGTACGAGGTCCGCTGCGAGCCGGCGGTGAACCCGCAGGTGGAGGAGGTCGCCTGGCACGGGTTCCTGGCGGAGGCCGAGGTGGAGCGGCAGCTGGGCGAGTGGGAGTGGGTGCCGGACGGGGTGGCGGCGTACGAGCGGCTGAGGGCGCGCAGAACCACGGAGTGAAGCACGGGGAGGGCAACCTGCGCTCCGAAGCCGACCGGTACTGTCCTACACGTGATCGAATTTGTACGGAACGTCCGGCTCTGGTTCGTCCCCGAGGAGGTCCGGGAGGACGGCCGGACCCCGGACTACCGGTTCTCCCTGGCCAACGAGCGGACATTCCTGGCCTGGCTGCGCACCTCGCTCGCCCTCGTCGGCGGCGGTTTCGCGGTGGACCAGTTCCTGCCGGACCTGCGCTGGGGCTGGCGCGTCGGGCTCGCGCTCGCGCTGCTGGCCGCCGGGGTGCTGTGCGCGCTGCGGGCGGTCAACCACTGGGTGCGCTGCGAGCAGGCGATGCGGCGCGGGGAGGATCTGCCGGTGTCGCGCTTCCCGGTGCTGCTCAGCCTCGTCGTCGCCGTGGTCGCCGTCGTCATGGTCGCCGTGGTCCTGCTCGGGTGGGAGGGGTGAGTCCACCGTCCGCTCCCCCTGGGGCTCCCGACCGCGACCCCGGCCTCCAGCCCGAGCGCACCCGGCTCGCCTGGCGGCGTACGACCCTCACTGGCGCCGTGATCGCCGTACTCGCCGCGAAGTCCGCGCTGCACGGCGGGCCGTCGACGGCCGCAGTGGTGGCCGCGGCCCTGTGCGCGGTGCTGTGGCTGGGCTTCCTGGCGCTCGCCCACCGCCGTATCCACGCCTTGACGGCCTCCCGCCCGCCCGTTCTCGTGCCCCGGATGGCCGCGACGGCCGTCCTGTGCGTGATCGCCCTCGCGGTGTGCGGCGCGGCCTTGGTGCTCTGACACCGAGCCCTGACGTCACGGGACTCCGGCGAGCAGCGAGGCGTGACGGAGAGCAACGGGGAGCAATCGAGCAAACCGAAGCGGGGGCAAGCCTTGGTGTGTGCATGGAGTTTCAAAAAGGAAGAACTGGGGCTTCTGTGACTAGCCTGGATATGTCACCCCCGCACCACCGAAGGTGAGCACGATGACCACCCTGCACCAGGAACACCCCGTCCACGACCACGGCCACGGCCACGGCCCGACCTGCGGGCACACCGCCGTGTCGCACGGTGACCACACCGACTACGCGCACGACGGGCATCTGCACCGCGAGCACTCCGGCCACTGGGACGAATGCGAGCCGAGCGGGCACACCGCGCACGAGGGGCACGCCCATGAGCACGGCGAGGACTGTGGGCACCAGGCGGTCACGCACGGGGACCACGTGGACTATGTGCACGACGGACACCGGCACGCCGCCCACGACGGGCACTGGGACGACCACTGACGGCACTGACGGCCGACGGCGGGCGTCAGCACAATCACCTGCGCCGTTTCCGTACACCCCGGATTCCACCGGATCGCCGCCGACTGGCAGGCTCTGACCACCAGTTGGCGACGATCCGGGGGATGAAGGGGATCACTATGACCGCAGGAGAGCCGTACACCGTCGAGCTCGCGAGCGACGTGTACGCGTATGTGCAGCCGGACGGCGGATGGTGTCTGAACAACTCCGGTTTCGTGAGTGACGGGACCACCACTTTGCTCGTGGACACGGCGGCGACGGAGCGCCGGACCCGCGCCCTGGGCGCCGCGCTCGACGCGACCGGCGTCCCGAAGCCCCGTTTCCTGGTCAACACCCACCACCACGGGGACCACACCTACGGCAACGGCTTCTTCACGCCGTCCGCCACCCTCGTCTCGCACTCGGCCTGCCGCCGCGAGGCCCTCGCCAGCGGACAGCACCTCCATCTGCTGTGGCCGCAGACCGACTTCGGCGACGTCAGCATCCAGGGCGCGGACCTGACGTACGACGACCGTGTGACGCTCCACGTCGGTGACATCGAGGCGCAGGTCATCCACCCGGGCATCTCGCACACGGTCGGCGACTCCGTCGTGTGGCTGCCGCACCGGCGGGTGCTGTTCGCGGGGGACCTGGTCTTCGAGGGCGGGACGCCGTTCTTCCTGATGGGGTCGCTGAGCGGTTCGCTGCGGGCGCTGGCACTGTTGCGTGAGCTGGGCGCCGAGACCGTCGTACCGGGGCACGGGCCGGTCACCGACCCGTCCGCCTTCGACAAGGCCGAGCGGTACATGCGGTTCGTGGCCGAGGTCGCCGAGAAGTCGCACGCGGCGGGGCTCACGCCGCTGGAGGCGGCCCGGAGCACGGATCTCGGGGAGTACGCCGCGCTGCCGGAGAGCGAGCGGCTGGTGGCGAACCTGCGCCGGGCGTACGCCGAACTGGACGGGGCACCGGAGGGTGAGGGCGTCGACCCGTTCGCCGGGTTCATGGACATGGCGACCATCAACGGCGGGGAGATGATGACCTGCCACGCGTGACGCTCGGGAGGGGTCGGCGGACCGGGTCGGCCGGCGCTCCGACGACTCCATCGGGATCCGGCCGCGCCCGGCCGGATCCCGTCGAGACTCCGATCACTTTCGTGTCGCCCACTGGACGACATACCGACCGGTCGGCATCATGAGTCGGGTCCCGGTAAACCGCGTGTAGGAGCGATGATGCACCCAGACCACCCGCCAGGTCTCGATCCCGACCGGCTCCGCGCCCTGCTCGACGCCGAGCGGCCCGGACTCGTGGGCGGTCCGCTCACCGGCCGGCTGATCGAGGGCGGACGGTCGAACCTGACGTACGAGCTCACGGACGGCGCCTCGAAGTGGGTCGTACGACGGCCGCCGCTGGGCCATGTGCTGGCGACCGCGCACGACATGAAGCGCGAGCACCGCGTGATCAGCGCGCTGCACCCGACGAACGTACCCGTGCCGCGTCCTGTGCTGCTCTGCGAGGACGAGGACGTGCTCGGCGCGCCCTTCTACGTCATGGACTTCGTCGAGGGCACCCCGTACCGCACCGCCGAGCAGCTGGCCCCGCTGGGCCCGGAGCGCACCCGGGCCGCCGTGCTGGGACTGGTCGACACCCTCGTCGAGCTGCACGCCGTGGACCCGGCCGAGGTGGGTCTCGCCGACTTCGGGCGCCCGGAGGGCTTCCTGGACCGGCAACTGCGGCGCTGGGGCAAACAGTTGGACGCGTCCCGCAACCGCGAGCTGGCCGGCGTCGACGAGCTGCACGCGGCCCTGGGTCGCCGACTGCCCCACTCCCCCGCCCCGACCGTCGTGCACGGCGACTACCGGCTCGACAACGTGCTGCTCGGCCGGGACGACGAGATCACCGCGATCCTCGACTGGGAGATGTCCACGCTCGGCGATCCGCTCACCGATCTGGGCCTGCTGGTGATGTACAGCGTGCCGCTCGAAACGCCCGATTCCCCCGTCTCCACCACCGCGGCGGCCGCCGGGCACCCGGATCCGGCCGAGATCGTCGAGCGGTACGCGGCGCGCTCGGGCCGTGACGTCTCCTCGGTGTCCTGGTACACGGCGTTCGCGTGGTTCAAGCTCGCCGTGATCCTGGAGGGCATCCACTACCGGTACACACTCGGCCAGACGGTCGGCCGCGGCTTCGACCGCATCGGCGACCTGGTCCCCGTCTTCATCGAACACGGTCTGACGACTCTCCGCGCCGGCTCCCAGGAAGGCTGATCAGCATGGACTTCGCATTCGACGCCCGCACGGAGGAGCTGCGCGCCAAGCTCCTCGCCTTCATGGACGAGTACGTCTACCCGGCGGAGGCCGTGGCCGAGGAGCAGCGGGCCCAGCTGGCCTCGCCGTGGGACACGCCGGCCGTGGTGGAGGAGCTGAAGGCCGAGGCCCGCAGGCAGGGCCTGTGGAACCTCTTCCTGCCCGACTCCGAGTACGGGGCCGGGCTCACCAACCTCCAGTACGCGCCGCTCGCCGAGATCACCGGGCGGTCCCCGCAGTTGGCGCCGACCGCGCTGAACTGCGCCGCGCCCGACACGGGCAACATGGAGGTGCTGAGCCAGTTCGGCGACGAGGCGCAGAAGAAGCAGTGGCTGGAGCCGCTGCTCGCCGGTGAGATCCGCTCGGCCTTCGCGATGACCGAGCCGGAGGTGGCCTCGTCCGACGCCACCAACATCACCACGCTGATCGAGCGGGACGGTGACGACTACGTCGTCAACGGGCGCAAGTGGTACATCTCCGGGGCCATGAACCCGGACTGCCAGATCTTCATCGTCATGGGCAAGACGGACCCGAACGGGGCCGACATCCGGCGTCAGCAGTCGATGATCCTGGTCCCGCGCGACACTCCGGGTGTCACGGTGAAGCGCGCGATGCAGGTGTTCGGCTACGAGGACCACTCCCACGGCGGCCACGCCGAGGTGATCTTCGAGGGTGCGCGCGTGCCGGCGTCGAACCTGATCGGCGAGGAGGGCGGCGGTTTCGCCATCGCCCAGGCGCGGCTCGGGCCCGGGCGTATCCACCACTGCATGCGGCTCATCGGGATGGCCGAGCGGGCGATCGAGCTGATGTGCCGGCGGGCGGTGGCCCGCGAGGCCTTCGGCAAGGCGCTGGCGCAGCAGGGGGTCGTGCACAACTGGATCGCCGATGCGCGGGTGGCCGTGGAACAGTTGCGGCTGCTGGTGCTGAAGACGGCGTGGATGATGGACACGGTGGGCAACAAGGGGGCCCACGCGGAGATCCAGGCGATCAAGATCGCTACGCCGCGGACGGTCGTGGACATCATCGACCGGGCGATTCAGCTGCACGGTGCGGGAGGCGTCAGTCAGGACTTCCCGCTGGCCGAGCTGTACGCGGGGGCGCGGACGCTGATGATCGCGGACGGGCCGGACGAGGTCCATCAGCGGTCGCTCGCCCGGCGGGAGCTGAAGCGGTACGTGTGAGTGTCGAGGGGGGTGCGTTGTCGGGTGCGGGTGAGTGGGGGCTGGTCGCGCAGTTCCCCGCGCCCCTGAAAGACCAGGCCCTGCGGCCCTGAAAGACCAGGCCCTGCGGGCCTGAAAGGCAACGGCCCTGCGGGCCGCTGAAAAGCACTGGGCGCGGCCCCTGCTTTTCAGGGGCGCGGGGAACTGCGCGAGAAGCCCCACCGGGCCCGCACCCGCCGACGCACCGAACCCCCGAGCTCTCAGGCGCGCCCTACGGCCGCAGCGCCCGCAGCAGCAGGTCCGCCAAGTGGTCCGCCACCTCCTGTGGGCCCATCGGGCCACCGGGGCGGTACCACGTCGACAGGTGGTGGACCGAGCCGAAGTGGTAGTCGACCACCAGGTCGGCCGGGGTGGCCCTGGAGAAGACGCCGGCCTCCTGGCCCTCCTCCACGAGCGCGCGGAAGCGTTCGTGGTAGCGGCGGCGTTCGGCGCGGACCTGCTTGTTCTTCTCGGGGCTCAGGTGGTGCATGGACCTGAAGAAGATCATCGCGTCGTCGAGGTTGTCGATGGTGGTGACGACGACATCGGCGGCGGCACCCCGCAGCCGCTCCTCGACGGGCGCGTCGGCCCCCGCGAACGCGTCGAGCCGCTCCTGCTGGATGCGCAGCACGCGCGCGTACACCTCGTGCAGCAGGTCGTCCTTGGAACCGAAGTAGTGGTACAGCGCGCCCTTGGTGACTCCGGCCGCCTCGACGATCTCCTGCACGGAGGTGCGGTCGTAGCCCCGCTCGGCGAAGAGCCGGGTGGCGGCGGCCAGCAACCGCTGCGGGACGGGGGTACCGTCCCCGTCCGTCGTCCTGGGCACTGCCGCCACCTGCCTTCCGAGGTTCTGTTGTCGCCTACTGGTCGCCCGCCGGCCGCCGATCGGTTCCCGACCGGCCGGAATCGGGCGCTCCCGCCGGAGGATCATCCCACTCTCCGGCACCCGTCCGCCGGGCAGGGCCGTCAGCCCGTCGTCTCCCACTTCTGCTGGATGTGGTTCATGTTGGTCAGCCAGCGGTCCGGGTCGGCGGCCCTGGCCTGGTAGAAACCGGCCACCTCGGGGTGCGGCAGGATCAGGAAGCGGTCCTTGTCGATGCCCTCGAAGAGCGCGTCGGCCACGTCCTCCGGCTCGATCGCGGTCGGCGTGAGCACCAGGTCGCCCGCGCTGCCGGAGGCCGTCAGCATGTCGGTGCGCACTCCCTGCGGGCAGATCGCGTGGACCTTGATCCCCCGGTGCCGGTAGGTGAGGGACAACCATTCGGCGAAGGCGTACGCCCCGTGCTTGGTGACGCTGTACGGTGCCGCGCCGATCATCGTGAGCAGCCCCGCCGCCGAGACCGTCGAGACGAAACGCCCGCTGCCCCGCTCCAGCCACGCCGGCAGCAGCTCATGGGCCGCCCGGACATGCGCCATCACGTTCACGTCCCAGGCGAGCGCCCAGACCTTCTCGTCGGCCGCTTCCGTGCCGCCCGAGGCGAGCCCCGCGTTCGCGCAGTACACGTCCACGGTCCCGCCGAGCGCCTCCCGCGCCTCGGCGACGATCGCGGACGCGTCCCCGGGCACCGCGATCCCGCCGATCTCGTCGGCCACGGCCTTGGCCCGGTCCCCGTCGAGGTCGTTCACGACGACCCGGGCACCCTCAGCCGCGAACCGGCGCGCCAGAGCGGCCCCGATCCCGCCACCGGCCCCTGTGACGACCACACCCGCACCCCGCACGACATCCACGATCGTTCTCCCTCGACACGACACACGAACGGCTCCACTCAGACGGCCAGACTAACCGGTCGGTATGCAGCAGAGAAGAGCCACTCGAGCGCACGCCTGGCAGAATCGCCCCGAAGGGGCGCGGGGCTGCACCATGTGCGGCTCCGCCGAGTGGGCGCGACCAGCCGCAACCGCCCCGCAGGTTACGAACCACCGCGGAAGCGCTTAGCTTGCCTGTACGCCGCTTCCCGCGACCGCGACCCGGAGGTCACCCCCATGCACCTCTCCCGCCGCACCTTCCTCGCCGCCTCCACCGCGGCGACCGCGTCCACGGCCGCCACGGCCGGCCTCACCACCGCTCCCCCGGCCGAGGCAGCCGGCCCACGGCTCCGCACCGGCTTCGAGCGCCTCGCACAAGACGGCTACAAACTCCTCGGCGCCCAAAAGGTCGGCATCGTCACCAACCCCACCGGCATCACCAGAGACGCCCGCCACATCGTCGACGCGATGCACGCCGACGACCGCGTGGACCTCAGAGCCGTATTCGGCCCCGAGCACGGCTTTCGCGGCACCGCCCAGGCCGGCGGCTCCGAGGGCCGCCACGACGACCCGGCGACCGGACTGCCGGTCTACGACACGTACCTGAAGAGCGGCCGGCCCCTGGCGGACATCTTCACCGCCTCCGGCGTGGACACGGTCGTCTTCGACATCCAGGACGTGGGCGCCCGCTTCTACACGTACATCTGGACGCTGTACGACTGCATGGAGGCGGCCCAGCTGGCCGGGAAGCGTTTCGTCGTACTGGACCGGCCGAACCCGGTGACCGGGCGGAGCGCTCAGGGGCCCGTGCTGCACAAGGAGTTCGCGACGTTCGTCGGACGGCAGCCGATCTCGCAGGCGCACGGGATGACGGTGGCGGAGCTGGCACGGCTGTTCAACGGCGAGTTTCTCACCACCCCCGTTCCGCTGGACACCGTGCTGATGTCGGGGTGGAAGCGGTCGCGGTTCCACGACGACTCCGGGCTGCCCTGGGTGCCGCCGAGCCCGAACATGCCGACGCCGGACACCGCGCTCGTGTATTCCGGGACGTGTCTCTTCGAGGGGACGAACCTGTCGGAGGGGCGCGGCACCACGCGGCCGTTCGAACTGCTCGGCGCGGAGGGCATCGACCGGCGGTGGGCCGCCGCGGCGAACGAACTCGCCCTGCCCGGCGCGCACTTCAGGGAGGCGTACTTCGCGCCCACGTTCTCCAAGTTCCAGGGCAAGACCATCGGGGGCATACAGATCCATGTCCACGACCGGGCCGCGTACGACCCCGTGCGCACCGGGATCGGCCTCCTCGTGACCGCCAAGAAGGTGTGGAGCGGCTTCGCCTGGCGTCCGGACAACTGGATCGACAAGCTGACCGGTTCGACGCGGGTGCGCACGACGATCGACGCGGGTGCGGACACGGACGAGGTCGTGGCGGGCTGGCAGGAGGAGCTGGCCGCGTTCCGCAGGGTGCGCAAGGAGTATCTGCTGTACCGGTAGCCGGGGCATCAAGGGCATGCGTCCGTGACGTATGGCCATCCTTCGCCGTTGGCAGGACCATGCGCCTGAGCGCATTGCCAACGGGGGCCGAAGGGGGCTCGTCATGGCGGATCCGGAAATGAGCGTGACTCCCTACTGGGAGCTGACCTTCGACGCGGACGGGGACGTGGACGCCGGTCAGCGGGACCGGCTGCTCGACGGGGTCGGGAAGCGCGCAGTCGTGGACCTGGTCGTCTTCGCGCACGGCTGGAACAGTGACCGGTCCGGCGCGACCCGGCTCTACAGCCGCTTCCTCGCCCCGTTCCCGGCGCTCGCGCCGCACGCGAAGCTGGGGTACGTGGGCGTGCTGTGGCCCTCGATGCGGTTCTCGGACGAGCCGATCCCGGACATCAAGCCGGTCCCGGCCGTGGCGCCCAGCCGCCCCGTGCTCGACAAGAACACCCGGCACGCGCTGTTGGAGATCTTCCCCGGGCGGGCCACCGTCGTCGAGCAGCTCGCGCGGCTGCTGGACCAACGGCCGGACGACGATGCCTCGTTGGAGGAGTTCGGGCGGCTCGTACGGCTGCTGGTGGAGGTGCCGCCGCAGGGGCCGCAGGGCGCGTTCACGGCGGACACCCTCACGGAGGGGGTCCCCGAGGGCATGCCCAGGATGCTGTGCGGGGACGCGGTGACGGTGTGCGCGGACTTCGCGGCGGCGCTGGCGGAGGTCGAGGGCACGGGGGTGATGACCGGGGCCGCCGTCACCCCGCCGCAGGCCTGGGACGGCGCCCATGAACTCCTGCGCCAGGCGACGTACTTCGCGATGAAGCGCCGGGCGGGCACGGTCGGCGAGCGTGGGCTCGGGCGGCTGCTCGGGCAGCTCGCGCGGACGGCACCGAACGTACGGGTGCACCTCGTCGGGCACAGTTTCGGCGCGCGTCTCGTGTCGTTCGCGCTGCGCGGGCTGCCCGAAGGGGTGCACACCCTGAAATCGGTGACGCTCCTTCAGGCAGCTTTCTCCCACTACGCGTTCGCGGCGCGGCTGCCCCACGACACACGCGCGAGCGGTGTTCTGAACGGCCGGCAGAAGCGTATCGACGGCCCGTTGGTGTGCTGCCACTCCAAGCACGACTCGGCGCTCGGCACGATCTATCCGCTGGCCTCCCGCATGGCGGGCGACGCGCGCACGGTGCTGGGCCTGAGCGTGAACAGCCTCCTTGGCGCCAAGTGGGGTGCCCTCGGCTACGGCGGCATCCAGGCAGTGCAGGGCACCCGGTCGTTCAGGCTGGCCGACGCCCTCAAGGCCCAACTGCCGACAGCGGGCTGTGTGAACATCGACGCCTCGGCGGTGGTGAAGCGGGGCGGCGCACCGTCCGGGGCGCACAGCGACATCTGCCACCGGGAACTCGCCCGGGTGGTACTGGCGGCGGGCCGTATCGCGTGACATCGGCCCACCGCCAGTCGGACGTCACCTGTGTGAGGTGAACTCCACCACCTGCTGGTAGGTCGGCCGGTTCTGCCAGCTGATCTTGTTGTGCTTGATACCGCCCAGGGGCTGCTGGATGATCGAGTCGGCGCACCACTGGTCGCCCGCCGAGCAGTACTCGTCGCCGGGGTAGACCTGCGCGGCGGTCTTGCCGGCCGCCTCCTTGAGAGTGTTGATCAGGAGAGTGCGGCAGGCGCTGAGGCTGCCACCGCCGCAGTACTCGTTCGCCAACGGGCCCTGTACCGATTCACCCAGCACCGAGCGGATGTCCTTGTCGACGTAGCTCCACCAGCCGAACTGGAAGGAGCTGCCTGCGTGGGAGCCGGTCGGGCCGTGCGCGGCCGACGGGGACTCGTCGATGGGGAGGTTGGCGGTGATGGCGGTGTACAGATCGGTGCCGAGGCCGGGTTCGAACTCGGCCTTCACCAGCAGCGGCCACCAGGCGTCCAGGACACGGATCGCCTCGGCGTTGGCGTAGGTCTTCGAGCCGGCAGAGGTCTCCGTGCGTTTGGAGCCGGAGGTGACCCAGGTCTGGAGCTTGGTGACCGCCGCGGCGGCCGTGGAGTCCGTGACCGTGCTGCTGTTGATGACCTTCAGCAGATCGGGGACCACGTCCTCGGCCCGCAGGTCGGCGAGGCCCGCCTCTGCCATGGCCTTCGTCAGTGAGGCCCGGGTGACTCCGCCCGCGGCGACCAGCCGTTTCACCCGGTCGTCGAGGAGGTTGCCGCGGTGGACGGAGCCGTTGCCCCAGGGGGCGGTGGTGTAGTCCGCGGCCTGCTTGTTGTTCCAGGAGATGTAGTAGTCCTGGTCGGTGGAGTTGGGGTGGGCGGAGGGCGCGGTGTAGTCGGCGGTGTTGGTGGCGGGGTTCCAGTTCCGCCACTCGTTGGCCGCTTGTGCCCAGGCCGGGAACTCGGGGTCGACGTTCGCGGCGCGCACCGGGTTGTCGCCGCTGTTGTAGTACGCGGTGCGGGTGGAGTCGGCGTAGAACCAGTTGAAGGTGTAGTTGATGTTCTGGACGGCCTTCTGGAAGGTCTCCGGGCCCTTGACGTAGTCCGGGTCGTTCAGCATCTGGAAGCCGATGATCGACTCGGCCTCGTTCAGGTACGAGGAGCGCAGGGTGGTGTAGGCGACCTTCTTCCCGTCGACCGTGGCCCGGTGCGTGACGGGGCCGTACTTGGTGCGCCAGACCTGCATGCGGTACGAGCCGGCCGGGGTGTCGTCGGCGGTGCTGGGCTTCCAGGCGTTGGTCTGCTCGATCTTCTCCATGGCCGTGCAGGTGCCGCGGTACAGGTAATGGACGTCGTCCTGGCACAGCTCGACGGCGTACGAGTCGATGATGTCCTGGCCGGAGGTGGTGGCGCTCCAGGCGTAGTCCTGGCCCCGGCCGAGTTCGATGTACATGCTCAGGCCCGCGAAGGAGGCGCCGCGGGCGCTGATGCCCGGCCCCTGGATCTCCTGGAGCATGAGCAACTGCGGGGCGAAGTAGCCTGTTTGGGGTCCGAAGACGGCGATGGGGCGGCCGCTCGCGGTGTGCTCGCCGCTGACGACGAGGGCGTTGGACATGCCGCGCCGGGCGGAGCTGAGGGCGCTGTCGGTGGCCTCGGCCGAGACGCTCGTGGAGGCGGCCGTGGCCGCGCTGCCGGTGCGGTCGTGGACGAGTGGCTCCTCGGTGACCGTGCCGTCGTCGGGGAGGGCCATGCCCTGCGGGTTCGCGGGCTTGGTGGCGTACGGGAAGCTGCCGTCGTGGACGGTGAGGGCGGCCTCGGGGTCGTTGCGCTCGCGGAAGGACTCCCAGACCTCGGTGCCCTCGGTGACGCCGTACTTCTCCTGGGCGGCCAGCAGGGACAGGGCGTTGTTGACCTCGCCGCCGCCTCCTGAGCCGAAGAGGGCGCCGATGACGGAGGCCAGGGCGACCAGGTCCGTGGGCTTGAACTTCTCGATGGTGCCGGCGTTGGTGACGGAGTCCTTGTGGCCGGTCAGGATGTACTCACCGGGGAAGTAGCGGCCGCTGTCGGAGGCGTCGATGTAGGCGTTGATCCCGGCGACGTAGGCGTTGACGTCGGCGAGGGCCAGCTGCCCGCGCTCGCCGTTGGTGGCCACCGCCTTGTCGATCTGGGCCTGGAGGTCGGCCTCGGTGTAGGGGGCGTGGCGCCAGAACTCCTGCTCCAGGCCCTGGTTGGACTCGGCGCCGCCCGCGAACGGGGTCAGCTTCCCGCGGCCGACGTGCCGGAAGACGTCCATCAGCCACAGCCGGTCCTGGGCGGCGGCGTAGCCCGCGCCGAACTCGGTGCCGTAGCGGGTGGTGCCCGTGATGTGCGGCACACCGGTCTTCTTGTCGCGGACGATGGTGACGTCGGTGCGGCCGGCCGGGTTCAGGGTGGAGGCGACCTGGTCGGAGGCGACGCCGAAGGAGGCGTCGTTGAAGAAGGTGTTGATCGTGGAGTTGGTGAGGCCCGAGTAGCCGGTGGCCAGGTTGTTGTAGGGGCCGAGCTGGTTGCTCGCGTTCTCCGGCATGGAGCCGAAGGCCTGGTTGAGGAGGATCTGGGCGAGGGTCGCGTTGCCGTTCTGGCCGGGCGGCAGGATGTCGGAGCACTGTCCGCCGCAGTGGTCGGTCACCGCTGCCGCCTCGACGGCGCCGGTGTCGGCGGCCGCCGCTGGGGAAGCCGGGGAAAGAGGCGACAAAAGACCGGCAACGAGTGCGCATATCGAAGCGGCCTTGAGGAACTCCGGGAATCTACGGGGAGTTCTCAGTCTGTCCGGTGCGTTGCGTGAGGTGCGTGGGGTGCGCCAGGGCATGGCAGCTCCTCCCGACGGGGGTGGGCCGGATGTTACCGCCGGTATCCCCGGCTTTGAAGATGAACATGCGTCACGTTTTTGCGATCACCGCCGCCGGACAGGTGACTGACAGCGTGAACAGGTACTCAGAAGTAGTCGTAAGCAGACAAGAAGAAGTCAGAGACAGTCAGGCGTAGGCAGGAACGGTCCGTGAACGGCTCAGTAGACGACTTATGGAGGTCATCGGAAATCGGATGGAGCCGAATCGCGTGTCGATACGTCTATTCGGCGACGTCCCGACGACGACGCCGAAGTGACCGAAGTACAGGTGCAGGTGTGACGGAGGTGCAGGGCGATGGCGGGTTTCCGAAGTCTGGCAAGACAGGTGCGAGATCCCAGGTGCGACCTGGCACTGCGGCGTTATTCGCTGCGCAAGTGCCTTGAAAGGTTCGCCCCCTACGGGCATCGGGCGACCTGGGACCACTTGTGCTCACGGGCCGGGTTCGGCCCCGAGGACCGCAACCCCGACCCAGCGCGGCTCGTGGCCGCACTGGAGGAGTTGGAGGAGGCCCGCTCCGTCTGGCTCGACTACGAGGTGCAGTTCGCGCAGCGGCGCAAGAAGGAGAAGCACGACGGGCTGCGCAGGCCGGGCAGTGTCGACGACTGGCACCGGCTGACCTGGGGCGGGTTCGGAGTCGCCTGGTGCGACGACCCGAAGGTCCATCCCCATGAACCGATGGCGGAGGTGCTGCGCCGGCTCATCGCCGCGCTGGAGCGCGAACCGGGCGCGGCCTGCCCGGTGTGCGAGGGCGAGCGCCTCGTCTGGATGTACGACCTGGCCCACGAACCGTCCTCGGGCCCGGTCTGCACGGAGTGCGGAATCGTGGTGCCACGACCGGTGCTCACAGCCGAGGCCCTGGCGGAGTCCAGGCGCGGACGGCTGCTGATCTCGGCGTAGCGCGACGGGGGTGCGCCGGGGATGCCGCACCCCCGTGTATATGCGTGTACGACGTGGAACGGCGTGATGACTACGGATTCTTGACGTCCGTGTGGATGGCGAGCTTGAACTCCGCGAGGGTGAGCGTCGTGGCCCGCTTGGTGTCCCCCGCCCCACGCGCGGATATCTTCAGGCCGAGCGGCATGCCCTTGTGCACGAACATCTGCCACATGTAGGTGCGGAACTGGCCGCCCCGGGTGAGCGCGCTGTCCGTCGTGCCCGTCGAGTCGTACTTCTTCTTCGTCAGGTTCAGCGGATCGCGCACGAAGCGGGCCCGGTACTCCAGCGTCTTGGGGTCCGCCTCCCAGAACACCATCGCCGACAGCACGCCCCAGCCGTCGTGGCTGGGCCAGATCAGTCCGGAGCGCGGGTCGGGGAACTTCGACGCGGTGTCGCCGCCGTTCGCCGGGTCGTGCATCTTCCAAGGGTCGTACGACTCCTCGGTCTTGTCGTACGGGAAGCGCACCAGGTGGTAGCCGTCCGAGTCGTAGGTGATCTTCTGCACGCCCGAGTGCGCCTTCTCCCACTTCAGCGAACATATGACGACGCTCATCGGCGCCCCTTCCCCTTGCCATAGGGCATGCCGCCTCGCCCCCTCCGTGTTCATGACACAGTCTCCGCGAAAGCGGTTGCCCGGGAGAGGCGACCCGCCGGGGCACCGTCAGTCGATACCAAGGCCGTGTGCAGGTCCCGCGGAGACCAACACTCGTCGTACGGGAGGGCGATGAGGGCGACACGTGCGGCGAGGGCCGACTCGCCCAGGGCGGCCAGCCGGGCGGAGGCGTCCCGGATCAGCCACGACCCGAGTTCCTGTACGCCACGGTCCGGGCGTGGTCGTACCAGTGGAGCGGCGAATCGTCATCGAGCAGTTGGCGGACCCAGGCACGCGCCCGGTTCACGAGGTGGGCGTCGGCCACGGGATGTACCGGCCACCGGTCGAGGAAGACCGTCGCCGATCCGCCGATGCCGGCACTGGTCTCCAGTACGTCGTCGAGCGAGTACGGCGGCTCCGGCGTCAGCAGCATCCCCTCCCACCACGCGTACAGGAACGCCGCGATGGCAGCGGCCTGGTCGGCGGGCCACATGCGCCAGTCCGTCCGGCTCAGCCCCCGTGTCCGCGGACCGAAGATCGCGACCCTACCAGCCGCAAATCACCTCGCTCCACCCCTTTCCCGTACGGACAGTTGGGGGCGATGAAACAGCCCTGAGAACACCCAGGAACCGAGGAGAGCCCCGATGTCGACGCTGCGTGTCACCGCCGAAGTGCTGACGATCCACGAACACCCGAACGCCGACGCACTCGAACTGGCCCAGGTCGGCCTGTACCGAGCCGTCGTGGCCAAGGGCGCGTACCGCACCGGTGACCATGCCGTCTACATCCCGGAGCAGTCCGTGCTCCCGGCCGCGCTGATCGAGGAACTGGGGCTGACCGGACGGCTCGCGGGGAGCAAGTCGGACCGGGTGAAGGCGGTACGGCTGCGGGGCGAGCTGTCGCAGGGGATCGTCTGCCGCCCGCGGGCGCTCGCGGACGTGGATCTCACGGCCGCCGTCACGGACGGCACGGACTTCGCGGAACGGCTCGGCATCGTCAAATGGGTGCCGCCGATCCCGCCCACGATGAGCGGCGAGGTCGAGTCGGCGCCGGATCTGCTGCCCTGGGTCGACATCGAGAACATCCAGCGCTATCCCGACATCTTCACGCCCGGCGAGCGGATCGTCCTGACGGAGAAGCTGCACGGAACGGCCTGCCTGGTGACGTACTTCGCCGAGGACGGCCGCGTCCAGGTGTCCTCGAAGGGCTTCGGCTCGAAGTCCCTCGCGCTGAAGGAGGACCCGCGCAACCTGTACTGGCGCGCCGTCCACGGGCACAAGGTCGCCGAGGCCTCGGCCCGGCTCGCCGAGCGGCTCGGGGCGCGCCGGGTCGGGATCTTCGGCGAGGTGTACGGCGCCGGGGTGCAGGACCTGTCGTACGGCGCCGACGGCCGTCGCGACACGCTCGGGTACGCCGTGTTCGACGTCTCCGCCGAGATCGACGGCCGGGTCCGCTGGCTGGACCCGGCGGAGCTGTCCGAACAGCTCGACGGCGAACTGCCGTTGGTGCCGAGGCTGTACGAGGGCCCGTACGCCATCGACCGGGTGCTGGAGGTGGCCACCGGCCGGGAGACGGTCTCCGGGCGCGATCTGCATCTGCGCGAGGGTGTCGTGATCCGGCCGGCCACCGAGCGGTACAGCCCCGTGACCGGCGGGCGGGCCGTCGCGAAGGCGGTCAGCCCGGCGTATCTGACCCGTAAGGGCGGCACCGAGTACGATTGAACCGCCAGCCCCCCGCGGGATCTTCGGGGGGCTCGTGGGGCCCGGGAGCCCGGGAGTTGCTCAACGGCAGCTCCCGGGCTCCTCCTGTTCCTGTTCGACCGTCCGCCGCGACGGCTCCCGTGCCCCCTGCGGTACCTCCTGCGGTGTCTCCCGCCGGGCGTCGGCGGCCGGGCGCTCGACCAGGAGGCGGGAGCCGCTCTGCCGTTCGCCGAAGACGTCGTCGGGGTTGGACAGCACACAGGTGGCCAGGGACAGACAGCCGCAGCCGATGCAGTCGGTGAGGTGGTCGCGCAGCCGGTTGAGCTGCTTGATCCGCTCGTCCAGCTCGGACCGCCAGACCTCGGAGAGATGGGCCCAGTCCTCGCGGGTCGGCGTCCGCTCCTCGGGCAGCTCGGCGAGCGCCTCGCGGATCGTGGCGAGCGGGATACCGACGCGCTGGGCGGCACGGACGAAGGCGACGCGGCGCAGGGTGTCCCGGCTGTAGCGGCGCTGGTTGCCCGTGGTGCGGCGGCTGCTGATCAGCCCCTTGGACTCGTAGAAGTGCAGCGCGGAGACGGCGGCACCGCTACGGGCCGACAGCTGGCCGACGGTCAACTCGTGGATCTTCTCAGGGATCTGGGGCACCCCTCCGAGCCTACCCATACCCGATAGGGTCGCGGTCCGTTGACAGGGGCCGCGCGGCCGACCATGCTAAGCAGTTGCTTAGGCATGTGGGACTCGCATGCCGGACATGGTTGACACGGATGCGGCAGGCATCCGGGATGCGGGAGGCCGGGACATGGCAGAGCCGAGGATCTTCACGTCCGCCGAGGAGCTCAAGGCGGCGGTGGGCGAGCAGTTGGGCCACAGCGACTGGCTGGAGGTGGACCAGAAGCGCATCGACCTCTTCGCCGAGGCGACCGGCGACCACCAGTGGATCCATGTCGACCCCGAGAAGGCCGCGGCCGGCCCCTTCGGCACGACCATCGCCCACGGCTATCTGACCCTGTCGCTGCTCCCCCTGCTGGTGCCGCAGATCCTCAAGGTCGACAACGTCAAGATGGGCGTCAACTACGGCACCAACAAGGTCCGCTTCCCGGCGCCGGTGCCGGTCGGTTCGCGGCTGCGCGCCACGGCGGCCCTCCAGGAGGTCACGGAGGTCGGCGGCGGCGTTCAGGTCACGGCCGCGGTCGTCGTGGAGCGCGAGGGCGGGGACAAGCCGGTGTGTGTGGCGGAGTCGGTGTCCCGGTACTACTTCTGAGGACGGCTTTCGAGCCGACGGCGCAGTGGCGCGGCGATCGCGACCGCCGCGCCACGGGTGTGCCGTTACACGGGTGCGACGGCGCGGCCGGTCTGCGGCGAGATCATCCCTGCGCACAGGCCTCGGCCGGCCAGTCCCTGCGCGATGCGCGGGATCGCCGCGAGCGTGTTCGCGGACCAGTCGTGCATGAGGATGACCTGGCCGTTGGTGAGCCGGGCGGCGGCCTGCACGATCGCGTCCGCACTGGCGCCGTTCCAGTCCTGTGAGTCGACGTTCCAGATGATCTCGGTCAGGCCGTACCTGGCCGCGACCGACTTCACCGTCGCGTTGGTCTCGCCGTACGGCGGCCGGAACAGCTTCGGGGTGCCGCCGCCCGCGCCGGCGATGGCCTGCTGGGTCCGGGAGATCTCCGAGTCGATCTGCGCCTGGCTCAGCCGGGTCAGGTGCGGGTGGGTGTAGCTGTGGTTGGCCACCCACATGCCGGCGGCGACCTGGGCCCGGACCTGCGACGGGTTGGCGGCGGCGTACTGGCCCTGGTTGAACATCGTGGCCCGCAGCCCGTTCCGTTGCAGTGCGTTGAGCAGGGCCGAGGTGTTGCCGGAAGGACCGTCGTCGAAGGTGAGCCCGACGTACCCGTTGCAGGCGGCGGCCCGCGCCGGGGCAGCCGCGGCGGCCGTGAGCATGAGGGGGACGGTGCTCGCGACGGCCGTCAGGACGACGGCCAACCGCTTGCCCGGGCGACGGAACGAGCGGCGCGGCCCGGTGTTCATGGGGCCACCGTGATGTTGGAGTTGCCGCTGCTCCGGTATCCCTCGGTGGCCATGATCATGTAGTACCTGAAGCTGCCGAGGGGCATTCCGGCGCGGGCCCAGGCGTCGAAGTGATTTCCGGTGGTGATGGCGCCGCCCGTCCGCTTCGACTGACGGACGCTCCAGTACTGGTCGAAGGTACGGGTGCCCTCGACGGACGGGGCGTTGTACCGCGTCGTCCTGTAGATGTCGTACGTGCCGCCGTCACTGGTGACCGTGCCCTTGTACGTTCCCGTGGGCCGGTAGGTGCCCCAGTTGTCGACGATGTAGTACTCGATGAGCGGACTGGCCGTCCAGCCGTAGAGGGTCAGGTAGGCGTTGCCGGACGGATTGAACGTGCCCGAGTAGGTCACGGTCCTGCGGGAGCCGTTGCTCCAGCCCTTGCCGGCGACGAAGTTCCCGGTGTTGCTCCAGGAGGTCCGGTAACTGCCGCCGGAGGCCAGGGTCATGGAGACGGTGCCCGGGGCATCGGTCCAGAACGAGTAGTAGAAGCCGTTGTCGGTGCCGGTCCGGTTCGTGGTGACGACCGTGTCCGCGCGGGCGGTGCCGGGCAGGGCCACCGCAGTCGCGGCGGCCAGCGCGGTCGTACAGAGACCACTCATGAAGAGCCTGCGGCTCGGGGGCGGGGTGGGAGTGGGTGCGGGTGCGGGTTCCTCGTTCATACGCGCGCGTCCTCCTCGGGCTCGTGGGGTTCGCCCTGTCGACCACGGAGTGTTGGCCTGCCCCTGTCAACTGTCAATGGTTTCGGCACCCACTCCGAAACATTCGAGCAACCGAAGAGGAAGCGCGAGTGCATAGTCCCAGCTCAATAGGCATGAGTTCGTGTTCGGATTGGGGCGACATCAGTAACCCCAATGTCGCACCCATGCAGTGGCCACAGATACATCGAATGTTTCGAAGAGGATTCCGATCGCGCCAAGATCAGCCGAGCGGCGCCTCGGGGTTACTTCTTCGCGCTCACCATGCGCAGGACGAGGTCCGCGTACAGGGTGCCGACCTCGTCGGGGGTGCGCGGGCCGTTGACGTTGAACCAGCGGGCCACATCGATGCAGAGAGAGAGGACCGCGATGGTGGTGCCGCGCACGTCGGGGACGTCGAAGTCGCCGGCGGCGACGCCGTCCTCGATGATGCCGCGCACGGCCGCGTCGTTCTCGCGGCGGAGGGTGACGATCTCGGCGCGGGCGTCGGGGCCGAGGGCGTCCAGTTCGTACTGGACGACGCGGGCCACGGTGTGCTGCCCGGCGTGCCAGCGCACGAAGGAGCGTACCGCCTCGGCGAGACGGTCGGCCGGGCTGCCCTCGCCCTCGGCCGCCCTGCGCAGCACGTCGAGGGCCTTCTCGTGGCCGATGCGGCTGATCCGGTGGAGCAGCTCTTCCTTCGTCTTGTAGTGGATGTACAGCGCGGCGGGGCTCATACCCGCGCGGCCCGCGATGTCACGGGTCGTCGTCGCGTGGTAGCCACGCTCGGCGAAGGCCTCCACGGCGGCCACCAGTAGCCTCCGGGCCGCGTCCGGGTTGACCTCGCCCCACGGCTGCGGCTCGCCGCCCGCCGTGTCGTCCGCCGTACTCATCGCTCGCTCGCCCCTTCCGATGGCTGGGCACCACCATACCGCCGAACGGTGAGCGAGCGCTTAGAAGGCCCGCTCAGGGCTGTGCCGAACAGGCGGTGGGGCGCGGGACCGGGACTTCTCAGAGCTTCTCGAAGGGGTCATGCTCCGCGAGGAGCTTCTCCA
This sequence comes from Streptomyces sp. NPDC057474, assembly GCF_042802555.1. Taxonomy (NCBI): domain Bacteria; kingdom Bacillati; phylum Actinomycetota; class Actinomycetes; order Kitasatosporales; family Streptomycetaceae; genus Streptomyces; species Streptomyces sp. NPDC057474. The sequence continues at coordinate 46,628 of NZ_JBHVDX010000008.1, forward strand.
GTCTGGCCTGGTCGACCCGGCTGACGATCCGCCCGGCCTCCTGCCGGTCGCGGATCACCTTGGCCAGGGTGAAGGACGAGGTCACGAGGTAGAGGACCGCGATGGCCAGGAAGGCGCGGACCCAGGTGTCGGCGTCGAGGTTGTAGATGCCGACGGTGGTGGCCGCCATGGCGACGCCGAAGGACGCGACGGCCTGCCCGTAGAAGGCCGCCGTGCTCTGCTGCTTGACCGGTGTCTCACTCATGGGGACATGGTTCGGCAGCTGTGGCCCGGACCACATCCGTCGGGATACTCAGTCGGCGGCCTCACGTACTCAGACCGACTCGAATTCGGCTCAGAACGCCGAAACCCCCGTCAGCGCCCGCCCGATGAGCAGTTTCTGTATCTGGCTGGTGCCCTCGTAGAGGGTCATGACGCGGGCGTCACGCAGGAGCTTTCCGGCCGGGTACTCGTCGATGTAGCCGTAGCCGCCGAAGACCTGGAGGGCGTTGTTCGCGGCGCGGACGGCCGCCTCGGAGGCGAAGAGCTTGGCCTTGCTGGCCTCGGTGGCGAAGGGCTGCCCCCGGTCGACGAGGTCGGCGACGCGCCAGGTGAGGAGCCGGGCGGCGTCGACGTCCACCGCGATGTCGCTGATGAGTTCCTGGACGAGCTGGTGATGGGCGATGGACTTGCCGAACTGCTCGCGCTCGCCGGCGTATCGGACCGCCACGTCCAGCGCGGCCTGGGCGATGCCGACGCAGCCGGCCGCTACCGACATCCGGCCCTTGGCGAGCGCCGACATGGCGACGGTGAAGCCCTTGCCCTCCGGCCCGAGCACGGCGGAGGCGGGGACGCGGACGTCCTCCAGGACCAGTTCGGCGGTGGCCTGGCCGCGCAGGCCGAGCTTGCCGTGGATGGCGCGGCGGGTCAGGCCGGGGGTGTCGGTGGGGACGAGGAAGGCGGAGATCCCTCTGTGGCCGGGGGCGTCGGTGGAGCGGGCGAAGAGGAGGACGACATCGGCCCAGGTGCCGTTCGTGATGAACATCTTGGTGCCGTTGATGACGTAGTGGTCGCCGTCGCGGACCGCTCGGGTGGCGAGGTTGCCCGCGTCGGAGCCGGTGCCCGGTTCGGTGAGGCCGAAGCAGCCGACGTACTCCCCCGCCGTGAGACCCGGCAGCCAGCGGCGCTTCTGCTTCTCGTCGCCCCAGGCGGCGATGGTCTTCGCGACCAGGCCGAGGGAGACGGAGACGATGCCGCGCACGGAGGAGTCGCCGCGGCCGAGTTCCTCGGTCACCAGGCAGTACGCGAGGTGGTCGCCGCCGGAGCCGCCGTACTCCTCGTCGACGGTGAGCCCCAGGAAGCCGACCCCGCCGAGCTTCTTCACGATGGCCCGGTCGACGTTCTCGGCGCGGTCCCAGGCGATGACGTGCGGGACGATCTCGCGCTCCACGAAGTCCCTCGCGAGTCGGCGTACGGCGGTCTGCTCCTCGCTGAGCTCCAGGTTCACGTAACCCGCCTCTCATCCGTTCCCATTTAAATTACCACTGCTAGTTTTAGGGGTGCAGCCCTACTATGTGCGCCATGGCCCGACCGCGCAAGCCCTTGCTGAGCACCGCCCGCATCGTGGAGACGGCGCGGGCGCTGGTGGACGCGGAGGGGCTGGCGGCGGTCTCCACGCGACGGCTCGCCGCCGAGCTGGGGGTGAGCGGGCCCTCCCTCTACAACCACTTCCGCACCATGGACCAGATCCTGGAGGCCGTCGCCGACTCGGTGAGCGCGCAGGTCGACCTGTCGATGTTCGAGGACGGGCGGGACTGGCGGACCGCGCTGCACGACTGGGCGGTCTCGTACCGGGCCGCCCTGCGCGACCATCCGAACATCGTGCCCGTCCTCGCCCGGGGCCCCGGGCGGCGGCCCGCGGGGCTGAAGGTCGCCGACGTCGTGTTCGGGGCCATGGTCGAGGCGGGGTGGCCGACGGCGCAGGCCACGTCCATCGGGGCGTTGATGCGGTACTTCATCATGGGGTCCGCGATCGGGTCGTTCGCCGGGGGGTTCGTGGACGACGAGAGCGCGTACGACCCGGCCGACTATCCCCATCTCGGGCAGGCCCATCTGCTGGCGGAGCAGCAGGAGAAGGTGGACGAGCGGGCGTTCGAGGTGGGGTTGACGGCGTTGCTGGACGGGTTGGAGCAGCAGTACGGGCAGGTCGCCCCCAGTTAGGGGCGCGGGGCCGTGACATATGCGGCTCCGCCGCGTGTGCGCGACCAGCCACAGACAGCCTTCGGCCGCGATGCGACGCACCCTCCCGAGCTGGGCGCCTGACAACCGCGAGCTTCCACGCCCCTCCCCCACTTGCCCCGGTCCCATGCCGAACGACTCCCGGTCCATGGTCGCGCTGAACTGGGGCGAGCAGCAGGTCGAGGTGTCGTTCGCGGGCGCACGCGCCGTGGGCTGTCGATGTCCGGCGAGGGCGGAGTCTCGGTGCTGGGCGTCGTCCTCCTCGGCGAGCCCGCTCCAGGTGACCACCTTCGGCTGTCTCGTCGGGGCGGACGGGACCCCTCCCGCTCGAGCGAGGCCGAGAGTGGGGCAGTGTCTGCCATTCGCCGGGCAGCTGGTGCGGCAGGCGGCGGACGCGCCGCTCTCGGCGACCCTCAACATGGTGTACCTGGGCGTGTTCCCGACCGCCCTCGCCTTCACCACCTGGGCGTACGCCCTCGCCCGTACGTCCGCGAGCCGCATGGGCGCGACCACGTGCGCCGTGCCCGCGCTGGTCGTGCTGGTCGTGCTGGTGTCGTGGCGGGCGCTGGGCGAGGTGCCGGGGCCGCTCACACCGGCCGGTGGCGCGCTGTGTCTGGCGGGTGTGGCGGTGTCGCGGTCCCGGGCGCCTACGAAGGGGACGGCCGGCGCGGCGGCGGGCGCGGTCGGCGCCGCGCCCACGGATGTGGATCCGGGGGCGCGGCCCGGACGGCCGACACGGGACCGGCCCTCAGCGCACGGAACTAACCCTCCACTCGTGAACTCGCCCTCCCCGCGAGGATCTTGATCGACACGAGGGCGATCACCGAGAGACCGATGATGTACGCGGACACCGCCATGGACGTGCCGGTGGTCTCCAGGAGGAGGACCATCAGGAAGGGGGCGAGGCCGCCGCCGAACACCGCCGCGATCTGGTAGCCGAGGGAGGCGCCTGTGTACCGCATCTCGGGAGTGAACAGCTCGGCGAACAGGGCGGCTTGCGGCCCGTACATGATGCTGAGGAAGCAGCTGGCGACGAATGTGCCGACGGCGAGCCACAGCAGGGAGCCGGTGTCGATGAGCAGGAAGAGCGGGACGGCCCACAGGGCGATGCCGGCCGCGCCGAACGCGTAGACCCGGATGCGGCCGACGCGGTCGGAGAGGGCTGCGGCGGCGGGGATCAGCACCAACTGGGTGAGGCTGACGCAGAGGGAGACGGCGAGGACCGCGCTGCGCTTCATGTCGAGTTCGCGGGTGGTGTAGTCGAGGACGCCGGTGATCAGGATGTAGAAGGTCGCGGTGTTCACGGCGAAGGAGCCACCGGCCAGGAAGACCGTGCCGAGGTGACCGCGGAGGATCGTCCTGAGCGGGGAGCTCTGCTCGCCCTTCTCCTTCTCCGCCAACTCACGTTCCGCCGCCCTGAATTCGGGGGTCTCCTCCACATGGCGGTGGATGTACCAGGCGAGTCCCAGGACGAACAGGCCGACCAGGAAGGGCACACGCCAGCCCCACGCGGTGAACGCGGAGTCGTTGGTCGTCGCGCCCACGACGAGGAACATCGTGTTGGCGCTCACCACGCCGATGGGAACGCCGAGTTGGACGAAGCTGCCGTACACCCCACGCTTGCCCTCGGGGGCGTACTCGGTGGCCAGCAGCATCGCGCCGCCCCACTGGGCGCCGACTGCGACGCCCTGCGCGACGCGGAGGAGGACAAGCAGGATCGGAGCGGCGATCCCGATCGTCTCGTACGTGGGGAGGAGGCCGATGCCGGTGGTGGCCAGGCCCATCAGGGTGAGCGCCAGGACCAGCATCGGCTTGCGGCCGCGTTTGTCGCCGAGGTGACCGGCGACGACTCCGCCGACGGGGCGGGCGAGGAATCCGACGGCGAAGGCGGCGAACGCGGCGAGGACTCCTGCGGAGGAACTGCCGGCCGGGAAGTACAGGTCGCCCAGGACGAGGGCCGCGGCTATGCCGAAGACGAAGTAGTCGTACCACTCCACGGCCGAGGCGAGCGCCGCGGCGGTGGCGACCTTGCGGTGGCTCTGGGGGCGGGGGGTGGTGGCGGGGGTGGGCGGTTGGGGGATGGACGAGGAAGGAGCGGTGTCCATGCGAGCACACTCCGATGGGTGCGGGGACGTTCCGGGGAACGTACTGACCGGACGGTATGTAGGTCAACGGTCGTGCATGGTTGAGTTCGCTCGAAGGGTGCGCTGTCGGCTGCGGGTACGTGGGGGCTGGTCGCCCGCAGCCGAATCAGAACGTCACCAAAGCCCGGCCGCCCTTGCCCGCTCGCATGTTGTCGAAGGCCGTCGGGATGTCGTCCAGGGAGATGCGGTCGGTCACCAGGGCGGCCAGGTCCAGGCGGCCGGCCCTGACATGGTCCGCGAGGATCGGCACGTCACGCGCCGGGTCGGAGTTGCCGTAGACGCAGCCGGAGAGGGTGCGGCCCCAGTGGAAGAGTTCCAGGGCGTTGAAGGTGACCTGCTGGTCCTTGCCGCCGATGCCGACGACGGTGGTGCGGCCGCCGCGCCGGGTCGACTCCCAGGCCGCCCGGATGGTGACCGCGCGGCCGACGCACTCCACGGCGACGTCCACACCCTGTTTGCCGGTGAGGGCACGGATCTCGCGGGCGGTGTCCTCGGAGGCGACGACGTACTCCGTGGCACCCGCCGCACGGGCCAGCTCCTCCTTCGCCGGGGAGACGTCCACGGCGACGATCCGGGACGCGCCCGCGATCCGCGCCGCCTGCAGCGCGGCCAGCCCGACACCGCCCACCCCGAACACGGCGACGGTCTCGCCCTCGCGGACCCGCGCCGAGTAATGGACCGCGCCGTAACCGGTGAGGACGGCGCAGCCGAGCAGCGCCGCGTCGGTGAGCGGGACGCTGTCCGGGGCCGGGAGCACGCACCCGGCTGCCACGACCGTCTCCTCCGCGAACGCGGCCACGTTCAGACCGGGGTGGAGATCGGCGCCGTCGGAGGCGCGCCGGGCGTACACATTGCCGGCGCCGAGCAGCGCGTTCGCGCACAGCCACACCTCGCCGAGCGAGCAGGCGTGGCAACTCCCGCAGGACGGCGCCCAGTTGAGGACGACTCCGTCACCGGGTGAGACATGGGTGACCCCGTCGCCGACCGCGAGAACCGTGCCCGCGCCCTCGTGGCCGAGCACGGCGGGCACCGGCACCCGCATGGTGCCGTCGGACAACGACAGGTCGGAGTGGCAGACTCCGGCGGCGGCGAGCCGCACCCGGATCTGGCCGGGCCCGGCATCCGGCAACTCGATCTCGGTGATCTCCAACGGGGCACCGACGGCGGGCAGTACGGCGGCTCGAACGGCCATGGGGGTACGACTCTCCTACGCTCGCTGGGAAACGGCTCGCTCAGCCCGGCGGGCGGGAACGGCTCACCCGGCACCGGCTTTCACCCGGCGCCCGTTCGCAATCCGCTTCCGCCGTCGGCCCGAACCCGCTCAGAACTGAAGGGACTTGGTCTGCAGGTAACCGGTCAGACCGTGGGCGCCGAGTTCGCGGCCGACGCCCGACTGCTTGTAACCGCCGAAGGGGGCCAGCGGGTTGAAGCGGCCACCGTTGATGTCGACCTGGCCGGTGTCCATACGGCGGGCGAAGGCCACGGCCTCGGTGTCGTCACCGGCCCAGACCGCGCCGGCCAGCCCGTAGACCGTGCCGTTGGCGATCCGCAGGGCGTCGGCCTCGTCCTCGTAGCGGAGGATCGACAGGACCGGGCCGAAGATCTCCTCCTGGGCGACGGTCATCTCCGGGGTCACGTCGGCGAAGACGGTGGGGCTGACGAAGTAGCCCTGCTCGCGCGGGGGTTCGGCGCCGCCGGCGATCAGGCGGGCGCCCTCGGCCACGCCCTTCTCGATGTAACCCCGTACCCGCTCGTGCTGCTTGGCGTTGACCAGCGGACCGATGCGGTCGCCGTACTTCGCGGCGGCCTGGGCGGCCAGCTCGACGGCCTCGTCGTACTGGGAGGTGTGGACGAGCATGCGGGTCCAGGCGCTGCACGTCTGGCCGGAGTTGGACATGACGTTGGCGACGCCGACGCCGACCGCCTTGGTCAGGTCGGCGCTCGGGAGGATCACGTTGGCGGACTTGCCGCCGAGTTCCAGCGCCACCTTCTTGATCGCGGCGCCGGCGGTCGCGGCGATGCGCCGACCTACCGCCGTGGAGCCGGTGAAAGAGACCAGGTCGACGCCGTCGTGCTCGGCGAGCGCCTGCCCGGCTACCGGGCCGAGACCGGTGACCAGGTTGAACACCCCGGCGGGTACGCCCGCCTCGTGGACGGCCTCGGCGAAGAGCTGCGCGGTCAGCGGGGTGTCCTCGGCGGGCTTCAGGACGACCGTGCAGCCGGCGGCGAGGGCCGGGGCGACCTTGGCGACGATCTGGTGCAGCGGATAGTTCCAGGGGGTGATCGCGCCGACGACACCGATGGGCTCGTGGTGGACGGTCGAGTTGCCGACCTTCTCCTCGAAGGCGTGCTTCGCGGCCAGCTCGGCGTACGAGCCGGCGACAGCGACCGGCAGGTCCGCGTGCACCCGCTGGGAGAACGGCAGCGGCGAGCCGAGCTCCGCCGTCACCGTCTCGGCGATCTCCTCCCGGCGGGCGGCGAGCGCGTCGCGCAGCGCGCCGATGATCGCGCCGCGTTCGGCGGGTGGGGTGGCGGACCAGCCGGGGAGGGCGTCGCGCGCGGCGCGTACGGCGGCGTCGACGTCCTCGGCGGTGCCCGCCGGGACCCGGTCGATCACCTGCTCGTCGGCCGGGTTCACGACCTCGATCATGTCGGTCCCGGCGGCGGGCCGCCAGGTACCGCCGATGTACATGCCGTCGTGTGCCTTCATCGTGTTGCCTCCCGGGCGGGCGTGGTCGTCCGCCCCAAAAACTAGCCCTGATAGTTTTCCGGCACCAGGGCCTCGGGCAGTGAGGCAGACCTCTTCAGTGTCGGACAGTGAGCCAGGCCTCGGCAGCCTCGGGCAGTGAGGCGCGCCTCGGCATCGGCCCCGGCCGCCGCCCCGGCGCGGAAAAGTCGCCCCGCCTCAGAAATCGACTCGCGTCCTGTCGTCGACCCGCGCGACCGCCTCCTGCGCGAACTCCTTCAGATAGCCGCCGCGGATCTCCTCGATCCTCCGGTCGCTCGTGGCGGCCGCCGCCACCGGATACAGCAGGATCAGCTCGTACGACCGCTCCTTCTCGATCGTCCCGCTCGCGTCCCGCCACTGTCCGCGCCCCTCCTGCACGGTCAGTCCGTCCGGAAACCCGGGTGTGACCTCCCGGTCGACGAAGGCCATGAACTGCTCGTCGGTGACGCCGGCACCACCGTCGGGTCGCTCGGTGCCGAAGAGGAGCCGCGTCTCGATGTACGGCGTCCCGCGCGCCGGGGCGAGCACGGAACCGGCGGAGGGGTCCTCGGCGAGGGTGGCGTACGCGGTCGGGGCGCCGACGGCCAGCAGACAGACGGAGGCCGCGACGGCGACTCGGGTGCGGGTGAAGCGGCGGGTACGGGTACGGGTGCTGGTGTTCGTGGAAATGCTGGTGTTCGTGGGGGTGGTGGTGCTCGTGCGCGTGGAGTGCAAGGTCATGCGTCCACCTCTAGCGGGACCACCGGCTCCGGATCCGTCGGCCGCGCCGGGGCCGGGCCGTGCGTGCCCCCGTACGCCCCCGGGGCTCGCCGTGGCGCACGTCACCGCGCCCTGCGCGCCGGTTCACGGCTTGTGCGCGGGTCCCCGGGTCGCGGTGAGGTGGGCGTAGACGACGACGTTGCTCGCGTAGCCCTTCCGCCGGTCGTACGTCCCGCCGCAGGTGATCAGCCGCAGCTCGGGGCGGCCGCGATGGCCGTACACCTCCTTGTTGGGGAAGCGGTCCTTCTCGTACGTCTTCACGGCGTCCACGGTGTAGACGGCGGCGCGGCCGTCGGCCCGCAGGACCTCCACGATCCGGCCGGGCTTGAGCACGTCCAGCGAGGCGAAGACGGCGGGGCCCGTCCGGGTGTCACGGTGACCGACGACGACCGCCGTGCCCGGCCCGCCGGGCGCGGGCCCCTGCGAGTACCAGCCGACCAGCTTGGGCTTGTCGTCCGGCGGCGCGGGAAGCCTCCGTCGGCTGTCGAGGCGAAGCCCGATCACCGGGGCCTCGATGCCGAGGTACTGGATGGTGACGGTCTTCGCCGGGGAGGGCGGCAGCGTACGGGGCCGGGCGGGTCTCTTCGGCTCGGCCGACCTGGTCGCGGGGGCGGGCCGCACGGGCTCGGCGGGCGCCGGCCTCGTGGGTCCCGTGGGCGTCGGTCCGGTGGGCGTCGGTCCGGTGGGTACAGCGGGAGTGGGCCGCGCCGGCTCGGCGGCCCTCGGGCTCACCCGCTCGACCGGCTCGGTGCGCTCGGTCCGCCCGGTCGGTTCGGTCCGCTCGGTCCGTCGCTCGGGTGCCGTTCCCGGGGACGCGGCGCGCCCGGGCTCGTCGGGTGGTGGGGGCGTGAAGTACAGGGACGCCTGGGCGCGCGATGCCCCCGCACCGCGCGCCCGGGTGTCGGCCCAGGCGGAGCGGGCCTCGGCGGGTTCGGTCCGCTCCCTGTCCTCCGCCAGGTGGACACCGCCCACCACCAGTGCGACGGTCATCACGACCGTCCGCGTCAGGCGGTAGGCGCGCGTCCGGTACCAGGGCCTCGGCCGGCGTCTACGCGGCGCCATCGGCGCGGCGACGGCGCAGCCGCAGGTAGGCCACCCCGCCGACCGCGGCGAGTCCCACGGCGGCCGCGCCGACGACCGGCGCGAAGTCCTGGGTCATGGCGAGACCACCGGCACCGGCCGGGACGGCGCCTTCGGGACCGGCGGCGAGACCGGCGGGCGGACAGTTGACGTTGATGGTCCTGCGCCCCTCCTCGAGCGTCCCGCCGACGGTCCTCCAGGTCAGCACGTACTCCCCGTCGGGGAGCCGCGCCGCGTCCTCGGGCGCCACGGGCGTGCTGTGTCCGCTGCCGTCGGCCGCGAGGGTGATCACGCCCGTGGCGACGGGGTCGGTGCGCGGGGCGGGGGGCTCTCTGTCGATCGTCCAGTTGATGCGCTGCGTCGGCGTGGGGTCCTCGGGGAAGTTGAAGGCGGAGAGGTAGAAGTCGCAGACCAGGAGCTGGTTGCGCTGGTTGTCGAACGGGAAGCCCACCTTGTGGATCACGACGTCGGGGTCGCCCGGGGCGGCGACGGCGGCCGGCGCCGTGATCAGGCTGGCTCCCGTGACGGTGAGTGCCGCGAGGACGGCGGCGGCACTCGCGCGCGATCCAGCGGGGCGCGGGCGGGACGAGGTGGACATGCAGAACCTCCGAGTCAGACGATTTTCACACAAATCGCTCTTTCGCCTGACTCTCTGTCACATCGCACCGTGCACGGGGGGAGCCGCGCCCGACGACCCGTCAGATATCCCTCTTCCGGCCCAGGGACGCACCGGGCCGCGAGCCCTTCCCCTCCCCCGTCTCCTTCTCCGGCTTGCCGCTCCCCTGCCCCGGCTGCGCGGGCGAGCGCAGGGCGATGACCGACGACACCAGCAGCAGCGCGCCCAGCATCACGAACGGCGCGGCCACGCCCGCGACACCGGCGATCAGACCCGCGGCGGCGGGCGCCCCGGCCTGCCCCAGCCGGTTTCCCGTCAGCCGCAGCGCGAGGGCGGTGGACCGGGCCTCGTCCGGCGCGGCCTGCACCACCGTGGTCATGGACAGCGGCTGTCCGGCCCCGAGGCAGAACCCGAGGGCGGCGAGGATCAGGGCCAGCGCCCACACCGGCACCGGCAGCGCGATCCCGGCGCACAACACTGCCCCGAGTACACAGGTGACGGTGAGCAGCGCGGTGCGGCCGAGCAGTCGCAGCATGGGCGTCATCACCAGGCGGCACGCGATGGTCGCCGCCGCGCGCAGACTCAGCAGGACGCCGATCACCGAGGGGGCGATGCCCCGGTGCTCACCGACCACCGGCAGATACGCGGTGAGGATGTCGGTCGCCGACAGCACGGCGAGGCTGATGAAGATGCCCCCGGGTACGCCGCGGGTACGCAGGATGCGGTGCACGGGGACCCGCTCGCCCTGCGCCGTACGGGACTTGGGCTCGATCGGACGCTCTATCCGCCACAGCGAGGTGAACGAGACCGCCGCCCCCGCACCCGCCACCACCAGCGCCAGGGCGCTCGTCCGGGCCATGTCGGGGCCGCCGATCAGGGCGCCCGCGGCGATCGGGCCGACCAGCTGGCCGAGGGAGGCGCCGATGGTGAAGTGGCCGAAGTTGCGGTCGTGTTCGTGCGGCGCGGACTGACGGGCCACCAGGGACTGGGCGCCGATGACGAAGGAGAGGTGGCCGAGGCCCATCACGCCGCTCCACACGGCCATCGCCACCAGCGAGTTCGCCAGGCCGCTCATGACGCAGCCGCCGGATATGAGGACGACGCCCACGGGCAGCAGGGGCGCGCACCGGCCCTGGTCGGTCCTGCGGCCGAGCGGCACTGCGGCGAACAGCGGGAGCAGGGCGTAGACCCCCGCGATCACACCGATCGCCCGCTCGTCGGCGCCCAACGCGAGGGCCCGGTAGGACACGGCGGGCCGGGCCATCGACACCGCCCCCTGCGCGAAGCTGAAGGCGATGACGAGGCGGAGCAGCCAGCCGCGGTTCCTACCGGGCCTCACGATGCGGGTCCTCCTTGAGGAAGTTCACGCCGGTTCGAGGAAACTTCGCTCCGGTGCAAGGGAGTCGGGTTCCACGGTTCAGATGATGCCGAACAGCACGCCCGCCCCGAGGATGATCAGCGAGGTCGCCGCGGCCCACTTCACCACGAACTTGGTGTGGTCGCCGAAGTCGACCTTCGCCATACCCACGAGAACGTACACGGCCGGCACCAGCGGGCTGGACATGTGCAGCGGCTGGCCGACGAGGGAGGCGCGGGCGATCTCCAGCGGCGAGACACCGTGGGCGGCGCCGGCCTCGGCGAGGACCGGGAGGACGCCGAAGTAGAAGCCGTCGTTGGACATGAAGTAGGTGAGCGGCAGGCTCAGGAAGCCGGTGACGAGGGCCATGTGCGGACCCATGCCGGCCGGGATGCCGTCGACGATCCACTTGGCCATCGAGTCGACCATGCCGGTGCCCTGGAGGACGCCGGTGAAGACGGCGGCGGCGAAGACCATGCCGGAGACGTTGAGGACGTTGTCGGCGTGGGCGGCGAGCCTGGCCCTCTGGTCGGGGATGTTGGGGAAGTTGACCGTCAGGGCGAGCGCGGCGCCGAGCAGGAAGAGCACCGGGATCGGCAGCCACTCCATGATCATGGCGGTGAGCAGCGCGCCCGTGAGCAGCGCGTTGAACCAGTACAGCTTGGGGCGCAGCGTCGGGCGGTTGGGGTCCAGGCCCTGGAGACGGACGTCGTCCTCGTCGTCCTCGGAGTCGGCGTCGGTGCCGGAGCCCGCGCCGCCGGTGGTCTTCGCCGTACGGCTCTTGTCGTCACCGGATCCGGAGCCGGAGGCGGCGGAGGCGCCCGCGCCGACGAGCACGGTCTCCTCGGACTCGGTCTCCTTCTCGTCCTTGACGATCTTCTCCTGCTCCAGCACCTCGTCGAGGCTCAGCACCCCGAGGCGCTTGCGCTCCCGCAGGCCGAGGCCGTAGGCGAGGACCATGACGAAGAGCAGGCCGACGAGGAGCGCGGGGATCATCGGGACGAAGATGTCGCCGGCGTCGAGCTTGAGCGCGGTGGCGGCGCGGGCGGTCGGGCCGCCCCAGGGCAGCGTGTTCATCACGCCGTTGGCGGTGGCGGCGACACCGGTCATGACGACCAGGCTCATCTTCAGGCGCTTGTACAGCGGGTACATCGCCGAGACGGTGATCATGAAGGTGGTCGAGCCGTCGCCGTCCAGGGAGACGATCGCGGCGAGCAGGGCCGTGCCGACGACGATGCGCAGCGGGTCGGCCTTGCAGAACTTCAGGATGCCCCGGACGATCGGGTCGAAGAGACCGACGTCGATCATGAGGCCGAAGTAGACGATGGCGAACATCAGCATCGCGGCGGTGGGCGCGAGGTTGCCCACCCCCTCGATGACGTAGTCGCCGAGATGTGCTCCCTTTCCGACGAACACGCAGAAGAGTGCCGGGATCAGCACGAGCGCCGCGATCGGCGACATCTTCTTCATCATGATCAGGACCAGGAAGGTCGCGATCATGGCGAAGCCGAGGATGGTCAACATGTGGATACCTAACGTTCGCCCTTGAACTCCCACCAGGGCACCGGCGGTGCGACGACGTTAGGGCGGGTCCACAAGCCTTAACAAGACGTTGACATGCGAGCAATAAGAGCAGAACTCCAGGTCACAGCGTTGCGCCTGCTCGGGCGAGCTCCACGGGGATGCCGTTGAGGACCGCGTTGCCCGACAGCGGGTCGAGCAGGGAGCCGTCGAGGAGCTGGTTGACGTTCACCCCGGGGTCGATCGCGGCGTGGCTCATCCGGGTGCCGGGACGGTCGTGTCCCCAGCCGTGCGGGAGGCTCACGACACCGCGGCGTACGACGTCGGTGACCTCGACGGGAGCGGTGACCTCTCCCCCGGCGCCCTTGATCCGTACGGCGTCCCCGTCGGCGAGTGCGAGGCGGTCGGCGTCGTCGGGGTGGATGTGCAGGGTGCAGCGGTTGGTGCCACCGGTGAGGGCGGGGATGTTGTGCAGCCAGCTGTTGTTGGACCGCAGGTGGCGGCGGCCGATGAGGACAAGGCCGTCCGGGCGCTCCCGCAGGGCGGTGCGGAGCCTCGGCAGATCGTCGACGATCGGCTGCGGCAGCAGTTCGATCCTGCCGCTCACCGTCTTCAACGGCTGCGGCAGACGCGGCTTCAGCGGCCCGAGGTCGATCCCGTGCGGGTGCGCGAGCAACTGCGCGAGGGTCAGTCCGTCCGGCTCGGCGCCGAAGCCGTCACCGTACGGGCCGAGGCGCAGCATCATGTCGAGCCGGCGCTCGGGGCCGCCCGTGCCGGTGAGTTGGGCGGCCAGTTCCTTGGGGTCCCGGCCGTGGACGGGCGAGTGGGCCTCCTTCACGGCCTTGCCCAGGGTCTGGCCGATGACCAGGTCGTCCACGGCGGAGGGGTCGGCGCCGTGCATGCCGGTGGCGGCGAGGACGAGCCGCGCGAGGATCTCCGTCTCGGGCATGCGGCCGTCCTCCAGGGGCACGGCGGCACGGTTGTAGCGGACCTGGTTGCGTACGGCCAGGGTGTTGAGCGCGAAGTCGTAGTGCGGGGCCTGGGAGGGCGGGGGCGGCGGCAGGACCACGTCGGCGTGGCGGGCGGTCTCGCCCAGGTAGGGGTCGACGCTGACCATGAAGTCCAGTGAGTCGAGCGCCTTGTCGAGGCGGTCGCCGTCGGGCGCGGAGAGCACCGGGTTGGCGGCGACGGTGATGAGAGCGCGGATCGGGCTGCCGTCAGGGGTGGCGGTGTCGATCTCCTCGGCGAGCGCGGCGAGCGGCAGTTCGCCCTTGGCCTCGGGGTGGCCGCCGACCCGGCTGCGCCAGCGGCCGAGCGCGAAGCCGTGGCCCGGTCCGGCGGGCCGGGGCGTCTTGTCGGTCGCGGACTGCGGGAAGAGGGCGCCGCCGGGCCGGTCGAGGTTGCCGGTGAGGATGTTGAGCACGTCGACCAGCCAGCTGGCGAGGGTGCCGTGCGGGACGGTGCAGCTGCCGATGCGGCCGTATACGGCGGCGGTGGGAGCGGCGGCCAGTTCGCGGGCGAGCGCACGGATGGTCCCGGCGTCGACGTCACAGGCCTCGGCGACGGCCTCGGGCGTGAACTCCCGTACGGTGGCGGCCAGTTCCTCGACCTCCTGCACATGCGGGGCGAGGTCCCCGAGGTCGACGAGATCCTCCTCGAACAACACATGGGCCATCGCCGCGAGCAGCAGCGCGTCCGTCCCCGGGCGGATCGCCACGTGCCGGTCGGCGAGCTTGGCCGTGCGGGTCAGGCGCGGGTCGACGACGGTGAGGGTGCCGCCGCGCGCCTTGAGCGCCTTGAGCTTGCCGGGGAAGTCGGGGGCTGTGCACAGGCTGCCGTTGGACTCCAGGGGGTTGGCGCCGAGGAGCAGCAGATGGTCGGTGCGGTCCAGGTCCGGTACGGGTATGGCGTGGGCGTCGCCGTAGAGCAGTCCGCTGGAGACGTGCTTGGGCATCTGGTCGACGGTGGAGGCGGTGAACAGGCTGCGGGTGCCGAGTCCGGCGAGGAGGACGGGCGGGTAGAGGGCGCCGGCCACCGTGTGGACGTTCGGGTTGCCGAGGACGACGCCGACCGCGTTGGGTCCGTGCGCCTCGACGACGGGCCCGAGTCCGGCGGCGACGGCGTCGAAGGCCTCCTGCCAGGTGGCCTCCCGCAGTTCGCCGTCCCTGCGGACCAGCGGGGTGCGCAGCCGGTCCGGGTCCCCGTCGGCCGCGCCCAGGGAGGCGCCCTTCGGACAGATGAACCCCTTGCTGAAGACGTCGTCCCGATCGCCGCGCGCCTTGGTCACCCGAGTGCCCTCGATGGTGAGGGTGAGCCCGCAGGTCGCCTCGCAGAGCGGGCAGACGCGCAGGGCGGTGCGGGAGTCGGTGGTGGTGGACACGGGTCCTCCCGGAGGGGCGGCGGCGACGGTGACGCTCGGACGGGGCCGCGCACGAGGAAGCGCGCGGCACCGAGGCCGAGCATACCGACCGGTATGCCACACGGGGAGGCCCTGTCGGCAGTCTTGTCGGGAATTCGCGAGACCGTCACCGGGGCCGGGGCCCGGTCGGCCCCGGCCGGGGGCAGGGCCGGACAGCCCGCGCCCCGGCTCGGACAGTCCGCGCCCGGGTCCGGCCCGGCGTCAGTCCAGCACGCGCGCGAGATAGGCCCGCAGCAGCTCCCGCATCTCCTGGATGATCCGCGCGTCACCCTCCGGGGAGACCCGGAAGGCCAGGTGGACGAGGGTGTCGGCGGTCTCGACGGCGATGAGGAAGGTGCGGCGCAGGTCCTCGTCGGGGGTGCGGTCGATGAACGCGGAGAGCAGTTCGGACAGCCGGTCGGCGACGCGGTGGTTGGGTTCCCGTCGGCGGCCGCCGACGGGAATCTGGTTGCCGAAGTCGATGAGGGCGAAGCCGGGGGCGTTGCGCTTCATGTCGAGGTACTCGTCGAGGACGGCGTCCATCGCGGTGCGCCAGTCCCGGCCGCCCGTCACCTGGAGGCGGCGGGTGACCCGGTCGGTGAAACGGTCCAGGTTGCGTTCGGCGAGCGCGTCGGCCATCGCGCGCTTGTTGCCGAAGAAGCGGTAGACGGATCCGATGGGCACACCCGCGCGCAGCGCCACGGCACGGGTGCTCAGCGCGTCGTACCCCACCTCGTCGAGGAGGTCGGCGCAGGCGTCGAGGATCCTGGTCAGTCGTTCGGCACTGCGCCGCTGCACGGGTGCGCGGCGCAGGGAGGTCGCCTGGGACACGGGCTTCATGGTGCCTTTCCGCCGAGGTCCGATGAGCTGTCCGAATATCAGTACGGCCGGTACCGCCGCTCCCGCTCAGCGGTGGAGCGCGACGGACAGCGGACATCCGCACGTCCATGGCCTGCCGGGAGACTAGAGCACCGCACTGACAAGACGGATCCCCTCCGGATCCGGTTCTCCCCCTCCGCCCGATGCACCCGATCTGCCGACGTCCCGTCGGCGTCCCGTCGACGTCCGGTTGTCGACCTGTCCCCTTGCGCCCACCCCGCCTGAATCCTACGGTGAAGCATAGGAATCAGGAGCGTGAGGGAGCGGGCATGAGCGGGGACGCGAGGAAGACGGCCGAGGGGCTGGAGTACCTCTCCGGCTTCGGCAACGAACACGCCTCGGAGGCGGTCCCGGGCGCGCTGCCGCACGGCCGCAACTCCCCGCAGCGCTCCCCGCTCGGCCTGTACGCGGAGCAGCTCAGCGGCACCGCGTTCACGGAACCGAGGTCCCACAACCGCCGCTCCTGGCTCTACCGGATCCGCCCCTCGGCCGCCCACCCCGCGTTCACGCGCACGGACAACGGCACCCTCCGCACGGCCCCCTTCACCGAGACGGTCCCCGACCCCAACCGCCTCCGCTGGAACCCCCTCCCGGTGCCCCCGACGGGCACCGACTTCCTCGGCGGCCTGTGGACTCTCGGCGGCAACGGCGACGCGGCCCAGCGCACGGGCATGGCCGTGCACCTGTATCACGCCGATTCCTCCATGAAGCGTGTCTTCAGCGACGCGGACGGCGAACTCCTGATCGTCCCGGAGCGCGGCGGCCTCCTCCTGCGCACGGAGTTCGGTCTGCTCCACGTCGAGCCCGGCGAGGTCGCTCTGATCCCCCGGGGCGTCCGCTTCCGCGTCGACCTCCTGGACTCCTCCGCCCGCGGCTATGTCTGCGAGAACCTCGGCGCCCCCTTCCGCCTCCCCGACCTCGGCCCGATCGGCGCCAACGGCCTGGCGAACGCCCGTGACTTCCGGGCGCCGGTGGCCGCGTACGAGGACGTGGAGGGCCCGGTGGAGGTGGTGAACAAGTTCTGCGGCAATCTCTGGACGGCCACCTACGACCATTCACCGCTCGACGTGGTCGCCTGGCACGGCAACTACACGCCCTACGTCTACGACCTGCGCCGTTTCAACGTCATCGGGACGATCTCGTACGACCACCCGGACCCGTCGATCTTCACGGTGCTGACCTCGCCGTCGGACACCCCGGGGCTGGCCGGGGTGGACTTCGTGGTGTTCGCGCCGCGCTGGCTGGTGGGCGAGGACACGTTCCGGCCGCCGTACTTCCACCGGAACGTGATGAGCGAGTACATGGGCCTGATCGAGGGCGCGTACGACGCGAAGGCGGAGGGCTTCGTGCCCGGTGGCGGCTCGCTGCACAACATGATGTCGGCGCACGGCCCTGACCGGGAGACCTTCGACCGGGCGAGCGCGGCGGAGCTGAAGCCCCAGCGGGTCGACGACGGGCTCGCCTTCATGTTCGAGACGCGCTGGCCGATCCTCATGACCGCGCAGGCGGCCCGCGCGAAGCAGCTGCAGCAGGGGTACGACGACGTGTGGTCCGGGCTCCAACGCCACTTCGGCCCGTTGCGCTGAACGCGCCGCGCCGGGTACGGATACCGTCGTGACCTCATTCGCTCCGGACTCGATCGTCCTGAACCGCAAACTGCCGCTCTGGTATCAGGTCTCGCAGTCCTTGCGTGCCTCGATACTCGGCCGGTCGCCCCGTGATCCCCTGCGGCTGCCCACCGAGGAGCAGCTGGCCGGGCACTACGGGGTGAGCGTGCTGACCATGCGGCAGGCGCTGAAGGAGCTGGAGGGCGAGGGGCTGATCACCCGGCACCGCCGGCGCGGCACGTTCATCGAGCCGAGCGCCCAGCGGGGCTCGCCCGTACGCCTGCTCGGCTCGGTGGACGCGATCGTGGCCCAGCAGTCCGGCATGACGACCGAGCTGCTGGACCAGGGCAGCACCCCCCTGTCGGGTGAACTGTCGGAGTACTTCCCGGACTTGACCGAGGTCGCCACGTACCACCGGCTGCGCGGCGACGAGAAGACGGGCGAGCCCACCAACCACGCCCGCAACTACGTCCGCCCCGAGCTGGCCGAACGTATCGGCCGGGACGATCTGCTCCGCTGGCCGATGACCAAGGTCCTGCGCGATGTCGTGGGCGTGGCCATCGGCCGGATCACCGACACCGTCGAGGCCCGCATCGCCGACCCGGAGACGGCCCGCCTCCTCCAGGTCCCCCTGCTCAGCCCGATCCTCCACTACACGGGCGTCACCTACGACGACTCCGGCCGCGTCCTCGACGTGGCGGTCATCCACTACCGCGGCGACCGCTTCTCGTTCACGGTCACTCTCGACGCGCATTGACGAGGCCTTACGATGCCCAGCGTGACGCCCGACGACGCTCCGCTGCTCGCGGACCTCATGCCGTGGTCCGTCGCACCGCCACGGCTGGGCCGGGGGTGGCCGACGGCCCCCGACGCGGCATCCCTGAAAGCCCGCTGGGACGCCCTGGTGAAGGCGGAGGGCCCGGACCGCGAGGCCCTGTTCGCCCCCACCCGTTCCCGCACCCTCACCTCGGCGGTGACCCAGCTGCCGGGCCAGTCCAGCGGCACCGGCCGACTGGCCCACGAGTCGGGCCCGTGCCCCGAGCCGGTACGGATCCTGGCCGCCCCCTTCGACGAACAGTGGCTCATCCCCGACCACCGCCTGATCGACTCCGCCCGCCCCGAGCTGTGGCGCGTGGCGGACGAGCGGCAGGTCTTCGTCGTCGAGCAGACGGCGGCCGCGGATTCGTCGGGCCCCGTCCTCCTCGCCTCACCCGTCCTACCGCTTCTCCCCGCCCATGGCCCACGCATCGGCCGCGTCCGCCCGCTGTACCGACGGCCGGGCGGACTGGAGCCGAACCTCGCGCCAGGTCTGCCGGAGTACATCGGCGAACGCCTCGGCACCGGCCCCGTCGATCCCATGGACGTCCTCGCCTGGTTCCTGGTGGCCGCGCGCCCCGGCCCCCATCGCGTCGAGGTCCCCCTCCCCACCGACCCCGAAGCCTGGTCCCACGGCGTCGAGCTGGGCCGCCGCACCCTCTGGCTCATGCGCCGCGACGGCGACCGTCCCAAACTCCCCGGCGGCCGCCGCCCCTACGTCCGCGCCCCGCTCCCCGCCCGCCCCCTCGAACCCCTCTACGACCGCGAGGAGGAAACCCTCCTCGTCGACGAGGGCCGCATCTCCCCCGTGCCGTCCGAGGCCTGGGACTTCCACGTGGGCGGCGTCCGCGTCCTGGAGGAATGGTTCACCCGCAGAACGGAACAGGCGGAGCCGGGCACGCTGGAGGCGATCCGCCCGACGACCTGGCCACAGCCCTGGACGTCGGAGCTCCTGGAACTGATCACCGTGCTCGCGCTGCTGGCGGAACTGAGGCCGAGGCAGGCGGGGTTGACGGTCGAGCAGCCGATCACGACGGCGGACCTGCGCAAGGCGGGCGTACTCCCGGTCCCGGAGGCATGCCGCAAACCCGCCTCAGTCCTGGACCACCACGAGGAGGGCCCGGAGGGCCAGTTCACGCTGCTGTGAGGAGGGTGAACTTCAAAAGCACCGGGGAGGGGCTTCGACTTCAGGGGCGCCGGGAACTGCGCGACCAGCCCCCACACGCCCGCAGCCGCCCACCGCCCAAAACCCCTACGGCGCGAACGAATCCAGCACCCTCCCCAACATCCACTCGAACGCGGCCTCCAAATCAATCGGCCCCGAGTCCTCCGCAAACGCCGCAGCCAGCCTCGGATAGGCCCCACTCGCGACCTGGCCGCCCAGATAGGCGATCCGCATCGCGGCCTCCCGCTCCTCCGACCACGGCAGTGACCGCGTCCGCTCGGCCGTCGCCAGCTCGTTCGAGACGTACACCGTCACACAGCCGTTCAGCATCGCCAGCAGCTGGATCTTCGTCCCGTAGGGCGCGTCGATCGCATCCATGCAGGTCAGACAGTGCTCCAGAAACCGCAGCGCGTGCGGACTGAACCCGTACACCGGTGACATCAGCCGCGGCAGCCACGGATGCCGGTGCATCAGCCCACGCGTCTGGTAGGCCACCCGCCGCATGTCCGCCCGCCAGTCCCCGCTCGGCTCCCACAGCTCGTGCTCACCGCCGGCCGCGTCGACCATCAGCTCGTACAGGTCCTCCTTGCGCGGCACGTAGTTGTACAGCGACATCGTGCCGCAGCCCAGCTCGGCCGCGACATGCCGCATGGACACCGCGTCGAGACCTCCCGCGTCGGCGAGCCGCACGGCCGCCGCCGCGATGTCCGCTCGGCTGAACGCGGGCCTCGGGCCTCGGCCGGTGCGCTCGGGGCGCGCCCAGATCACTTCGGGTTCGGCCGCTCGGCCAGCCATCGATCATCACCTCGGCCACCATCCTAGTTACGTACAGCGTACGTAGTGCGCTAAGGTCACCTCATGACTACTACGTACGCTGTACTTAGTGAGGGTCTGGAGAAGCGTTTCGGGGACATCCATGCCGTCCGCGGCCTCGATCTGGCCGTGGCGGAGGGCACGGTGGTCGGGATGCTCGGCCCGAACGGGGCGGGCAAGACGACGGCCGTACGGCTGCTGGCGACGCTGCTTCGGCCGGACGCGGGCTCGGCGCGGGTCGCGGGCCACGACCTCGTGCGAGAGCCGGGCGCGGTCCGGCGGGCGATCGGGGTGACCGGGCAGTACGCGTCGGTGGACGGTGACCTCACCGGGCGGCAGAACCTGCGGCTGTTCGCCCGGCTGCACCGCGTCCGCGGCACGGCGGCCCGCGCGGGCGAACTCCTCGACCGTTTCGGCCTGACCGAGGCCGCCGACCGGCCGGCCTCCACGTACTCGGGCGGCATGCGCCGCCGTCTCGACCTGGCGGCCAGCCTGATCCGGCACCCGGCGGTGCTCTTCCTCGACGAGCCCACGACCGGGCTGGACCCGGTCAGCCGCAACCAGATCTGGGAGGCCGTGCGCGCCCTGAAGGCGGAGGGGACGACCGTGCTGCTGACCACGCAGTATCTGGAGGAGGCCGATCAACTCGCCGATCAGATCGTACTGATGGACCGGGGCCGAATCGCGCACAGCGGCTCGCCGCCGCAACTCAAGGCGCTCATCGGCTCGTACGCGGAGGTCGTCGTCGCCCACGCGGACGCGATGACCGAGGCGGCGGGCGTCCTCGACCACCTCACGGGCGCCGAGCCCTCCTTCGACCACGCCAGACACGCCGTCGGCGCGGTCACGCTCGACCCGACACTCACGCTCCCCCGGCTGGTGCGTGAACTCGACGCGGCGGGCGTGCCGTTGATCGACGCGAGCCTGCGCCCGCCGACCCTCGACGACGTGTTCCTCCGCCTCACCGAGGGCACAGCCACCGACCTCACCGACCTCAAGGAGGGTGCGGCATGAACGCGTTGGCGTACGACGGCGCCGCGATGCTGGGCCGGCAGCTGCGGCGGGTCCGGAACAACCCGGGGCTGCTGATCCTCACCCAGACCATGCCCATCTCGATGCTGCTGTTCTTCGGATACGTCTTCGGCAGCGCCCTCGCGGTGCCGGGCGAGGAGTACCGGCGGTTCCTGGTGCCCGGTCTGCTGGTGGCGACGGCGGCGGGCGGGATCATGACCGGCATGTTCCAGGCCGCGCAGGACACGCACCGGGGCGTGATGGACCGCTTCCGGACGCTTCCGATGAGCCGGGCCGCCGTCCCGCTGGGGCAGGCGCTGGCGGACGTCCTCGTCACGGCCGCCGGGACGGTGCTGTTCCTGCTGGTCGGGCTCGCGGTGGGCTGGCGGATCGAGGGCGGCGCCCTCGCGGCGGCCGGCGCGCTCGGGCTGTTGCTGCTGTTCCGGTTCACTGCCGTGTGGATCGGCATCTTCCTGGGCCTCCTCACCCGGAACGAGGAGGCGGCCGGGCAGCTGGGCGGCGCGACCTTCCTGCTGCCGCTGCTGTCCAACGCGTACATCCCGACCGAGGGTCTGCCGGGCTGGCTGCGCACGGTCGCCGAGTGGAACCCGATCAGCGCGGTCGCCACGGCCCTGCGCGACCTCTTCGGGAACGCGCCGGTGCCGGAGGGAGCCGCCTGGCCGGTGACCCATCCCGTCGCCGGGTCGCTGGTCTGGTGCGCACTCCTGCTCGCGGTGTTCGTGCCGCTCGCGGTCCGCACGTACGCTGCCGGACCCAAGTGAGCCGGGTCAGAAATCCACGGCCCTGGACCTGAAGGACCGTGCGGCCCGGCCGTCGTGAAACGACGGCTGGTGGCGGACGCGGACGTGTCCGCGGAGAACCTCGCGCACGGCGCGGCGGCCCGGCGCGGCCACGCCGTGCGCCACGTCGCACCTCCGGCTGATCGCGGTGGACATCTCGAAAACGACCGGGAGTGGCGGCGGTTCGCCGAACGGGTACTTGGGGCCGGAGTTGGGGACCCCGAGCCGGTGGCGGGAAGTGGAGTCACCGGTGGGGCGCTCAGGGCACTGCCGCGCTCCCCCACTTCTCGGGCTCGCTCGAACCGGGGGACTCCCCTCGCTGCCGGGCGGGGACGAGGCGCGGACGGGCGCGGTGCCCGCGCTTGGGGAGCACTCCGGGTCGCTGCTGCGTGCCGCGGGGATGACGGACGAAGAGATCGCAGCGCTGCGCCGGGACGGCGTGATCGCCTGAGCGCGGGCCTCCTGCCGGAAAGCCCTTGGTGCTGTGGTGCTGTGGTGCTAGCGGCTGCCGAACAGCGAGCGGCGCAGCCTCTTCAGGGGTGCGAACAGCGAGACCCGGCCGAGGCGCGTGTCCTTGCGGCTGCTGCGCTCCTGCGGGGAACGTGACGTCAGCTCTCTCATCAGCGAGGTCGCCTCGGCCGCATCGCGCTGCGGCACGGCGGGGCCGCTCAGCACCGAGAGATGGCGGTCGAGACGCGAACTGGTCGCGCTGCTCCCGCATGTGATCGCAGGGACTCGCGCCCTGCGCACTGCTATCTGTTCCATGTCACTCCCCACCCGTACGAGTCCACCCGGCCCGGGCAGCGTAACCATATCGCCCCGTTGGAGCACTCGGGAATCACGGTCCCGGTATTCATCTACCCTGTCACGGCATTGTTGATTACTCTCCGAATCCGACCGATTCCAGGGCGAGTTGGACAACTGGCTGGCTGGTGGGTTGCGCTGACCCACCGTCGGGTTCCACGGTCACCGCGAGTGACGTCGCATCGGTGTTCATCCCACTGGTGACCAAGGGCGTGTCGCCGTCGAAGAGACCCAGGGAGCGTGGTTGCACGTCGGGGCGCATGAGCCAGAGCTGATGCACCCGGTTGTTCGAGAGGTCCTCGAATCCGCTGAGGGTCACGATCGCGCTCCCCTCCTCGGCGGAAGCGATCACTCCGATTGCATGGCCCTCCGTGTCCCGGTCACTGGTCGCGCGGGCGTCCGGCGCGGCGAGAACGTGGGCGATCTCACTCGCCTGTGCGCGCTCGGCGGCCAGTTGGTCCTGGGTGCGGTCGGCCTGGACGGCGAAGAGGGACGCCACGACGAGTGCGGCGGCGGCCGTGGCAGTGGCCAGCGGGGCGAGCAAAGAGCGCATCCGGGGCGCACGGGCGCGCGACTTCGGCGGCGGCGCGGTGCCCCACACATGCGGTGGCAGATGCTGCTGGGGGCGCGCCTGGGCCGGAGCCGCCTGCGGTGTGGTGCGTACGGCGGCGAAGACCCGGTCGCGCATCGCCGCGGGTGCCGGGGCGGCCGTCGACCAGGCGAGGCGGACCGCGTCCTCGGACAGGGCACGCACCTCGGCGGGACAGCGGTCGCAGCGCTCCAGATGCTTCTCGAAGCGGCGCCGCTCGTCGGGCTCCAGGGCGTCGAGCGCGTAGGGAGCGGCGAGCGAGTGGAGGTCCTCGCGGCGGAACAGGCTCATGCCGCGCCTCCCCCGGGCACGCACGCCCCACACGCCGCGCGACCGAACGCGGCCTCCCGTTCCACGAGGCCGATCAGGGCGCTCATGCGACTCCTCCCAGGCATTCGCGCAGCCGTGTGAGTCCGTCGCGCATACGGGTCTTGACCGTGCCGAGCGGCAGCGAGAGCCGCTCGGCCACTTCACGGTAGGTGTAGCCGTCGTAGTAGGCGAGGGTGACGGACTCGCGCTGGAGCGTGGTGAGTTTCTCCAGGCAGTGGCGCACCCACTGGCGTTCGAGTCCGGCCTCGACCTCCTCGGCGACCTGGTCGAAGGCGGGGTGGTGGTTGCGCCGTCCCTCACGCTGCTCGCGCTCGGTGGCGGCGCGGGCGCTGCGCACCCGGTCCACCGCGCGCCGGTGCGCGAGGGTGAGTATCCAGGACAGCGCGCTGCCGCGGGCGGGGTCGAACCGGCCCGCGGAACGCCAGAGTTCGAGCAGCACCTCCTGAGCCACCTCCTCCGACTGCGCGGGGTCCCGCACGACCCGACGGACCAGCCCGAACACCGGGCCGGACACCAGTGCGTACAGCTCCTCGAACGCCCGTTGGTCGCCTCCGGCCACCCGGACCAGAAGCTTGTCCGCCTCCACTCGCTCCCCCTCGCCTCCGACCGAGCACGGCCATCCCCGCGCGTAAGGCATTCGCAACCAACCCACCTCCGGATGGGGTTACGGATCAGCCTGCCCAAAACGCGGGTCGCCGGTCGACCGATCCGAACATCGGATCAACGAATCCCGCTCTCCGCTGAAACAACCTTTCAAACGCGCCGTAAGAACGTTTGGGATTCGACCAATCCACCTTGCCGATCGCTCCGAATGGCGTTCGTCAGGCAAGTTGGGACAGAGGACGGACGGCATGACACCTACTTCCAGGAGCGGCTCGGGACGCAGGAGCGTCGCGTCCCTCATCTGTGCTTCGCTGGCCGCCGGCGGGCTCGCAGCCGCCGGCGTGACCGTGCTGGAACCGGGGGCGGCATCCGCCTCCAGCCACCGGGAGGCCCCGCTGATCTCGGGGGAGCCCCAGTTCGACAACACCGACGTGTACGCGTTCGTCAGCCCGGACGCGCCGGACACGACGACGGTCATCGCGAACTGGATCCCCTTCGAGGAGCCCGCGGGCGGACCGAACTTCTTCACCTTCTCCGAGGAGGCGCAGTACGACATCCGCGTCGACCAGGACGGCGACGCGCAGGAAGACCTGATCTTCCGGTACACGTTCAAGACGAAGACGAAGAACGACAAGACCTTCCTGTACAACACGGGCGTCGTGGAGAGCCTCGACGACCCGGACCTGAACATCACGCAGACGTACGACATCGAGCTCATCAAGCTGAAGAACCGCAAGGCGGTCTCCAAGACGCAGCTCGCGGACGACGTGTGGGTGGCGCCGTCGAACGTCGGCAAGGCGTCCATGCCGGACTTCAAGAAGCTGCGCGACGAGGCGGTCTACAAGACGGCGAGCGGGGTGACGACGTACGCCGGTCAGGCCGACGACCCGTTCTTCCTGGACCTGCGCGTCTTCGACCTGCTGTACGGCGGTGACCTCTCCGAGGTCGGGCGGGACACGCTCAAGGGCTACAACGTCAACTCGATCGCCCTGCAGATCCCGAGCGAGGCGCTCGTCGAGTCCAAGGACCAGCCGATCGTGGGCATCTGGTCGACGACCCAGCGCGCGGGCGCCGACGGCCAGTACCACCAGGTGTCGCGCCTGGGCATGCCGCTGGTGAACGAGGTCGTCAACCCCATCGGGGACAAGGACGAGTTCAACGCGTCCTCGCCGGTGGACGACGCCCAGTTCCTGAAGAACGTCACCGAGCCCGAACTGCCCAAGCTCATCGAGGCGATCTACAAGATCCCGGCGCCCGCCGAGCCGCGCAACGACCTCGTCGACGTCTTCCTCAAGGGGGTCGAGGGCCTCAACCAGCCGCCGCACGTGACCCCGTCGGAGCAGCTGCGCCTCAACACCTCCATCGAGCCCACCAAGAAGCCGAAGCGGCTCGGTGTGCTGGACGGTGACAACCAGGGCTTCCCGAACGGACGCCGGCTCACCGACGACGTGATCGACATCGCGTTGCAGGTCGTCGAGGGCGAACTGGTCGACGCACCCAACGACCTGGGTGACGCGGTGAACAAGAACGACAAGAAGTTCGGCAAGTCCTTCCCGTACGTCGGTCTGCCGACGGCCGGTTCGCGTGGCAAGACCGTCAAGGGCAACACCACGAACAGCGTCCGCAGCGCGATCGGCACCGGCGTCGAGAGCGGCACCGACGACACCACGCTGATCGCCGCCTCGGCCGGCGCCGGCGCGGCCGGTGTCCTGCTCATCGGCTCGGGCCTGCTGTGGTGGCGCCGCCGGAACGACCGCGCGTACTACTAGCCCACCCCGGCCGGGCCCACCTCCATCGGGCCCGGTCCACCGAGACCGGCGCGGCCCGCTCGTATCCATCCCCCACGGCGCGGGCCGCGCCCCACGATCACCACCACCGCACTCGGCAAGGATGTTGAGGAGAGGGCATGTCCCCGCGTACGAACGAGAACGCGTCGGAGGACGGGCGTCCGCGTCCCGGCGAGGGGGCTCCCGAGAACGACCGGCGCGACATCGCCGAGCCCGCCCCCACGTCCAACGCCGACCCCGGACGCGACATCGCCGAGCCCGGCCCCACGTCCAACGCCCACCCCGGACGCGACATCGCCGAGCCCGCCCCCACGTCCAACGCCCACCCCGGACGCGACATCGCCGAGCCCGACCGCCGGCCCGCGCCCGAGCCGGCCCGGCGGCTGCTGCGGCTCACCGCGTGCGCGGCCGCGCTGGCCGTCGCGTTCACCGGGTTCGCGGTGGCGCTGGGGGCCAAGGACGACGACCGGACGGTGGCCGCGTCCACCTCGCCGGGTGTCTCGGCGGCCCAGCTCGCCAGTGGCGATCTCGACACGGCGGTCGAGCGGCTCCAGGCCCATCTCAAGGAACAACCCAAGGACTTCGGCTCCTGGTCCACGCTCGGCCTCGCCTACGTCGAACAGGCCCGCGTCAAGGGCGACCCCTCCCGCTACCCGCAGGCCGAGAAGGCCCTGGAGCGTTCGCTGGAGCTGCGGCCGGACAACGACCCGGCGCTCGCGGGCCTCGCCGCCCTCGCCGCCGCACGGCACGAGTTCAAGGAGGCGCTGGGCTACGCCGACCGGGCACTGAAGGAGAACCCGTACAGCGAACGGGCGTTGTGCAGCCGCATCGACGCCCTGGTCGAACTCGGCCGCTACGACGACGCGTTGAAGGCGGTGCAACTCGCCGACACCCGCCGCCCCGGCATCCCCGTCTTCACGCGGTACGCCTACGTGTACGAGCTGCGCGGCGACGTGAAGACCGCCCGGCGCGTCCTGGAACGGGCCCTCGACTCGGCGGCCACGCGGGGCGACATCGCCTACGTGGCCACCCAGCTCGGCCAACTCGCCTGGAAGCAGGGCGACTACAAGACTTCGCTCGACCTCTACGCCCGCGCCCTCGGCGCCGACGACACCTATCTCCCGGCGCTGGAGGGCCGCGCCCGCGCCCAGGCCGCGAGCGGCGACAGCGCGGAGGCGATCCGCGGCCTGGAGCAGGTCGTGTCCGCGTATCCGCTGCCGGGACCGCTCGTCGTACTCGGCGAGCTGTACGAGGCGAAGGGCGACAGGACCAAGGCGGGCGACCAGTACGCGCTGGTGGACGCCTACACCGCCATCGCCCGGTCCAACGGCGTCAACGCCGACCTCGACACCGCGCTCGCCGCCGCCGACCACGGCGACGAGAAGGCCGCGCTGCGGGCCGCCGAGGCCGAATGGAAGCGCCGGGAGACGGTCCACACGGCGGACGCCCTCGCCTGGGCGCTGCACGTCAACGGCCGCGACGAGGAGGCCCTGCCGTACGCCCGCCGCGCCATCGCCACCGGCTACAAGGACGCGACGTTCCTGTATCACCGGGGCATGGTCGAGTACGCGGCCGGCGACAAGAAGGAGGCCCGGGCCTCGCTGAAGGCGGCGCTCGGCCTCAACGCCGGTTTCTCGCCGCTCGGCGCGGCGCAGGCCCGCAAGGCCCTGAAGGCTCTGGAGACCGCCAAGTGACCTCTCCCCGGCGCGCGTTCGCGTCCTGCACGGCGGTCTTCCTGGCCGTCTGCGCTCTCGTCCTCGTCCCCACCGGGACGGCGAGCGCGCACCCGCTCGGCAACTTCACCGTCAACCGGTACGACGGCCTGGTCGCCGCCCCCGGCGAGTTGAAGATCTTCCATGTCGAGGACCTTGCGGAGATCCCGGCGACCCAGGCCGCACCCGCCCTCGAGCGGCAGGGCGTGGGCAACTGGGCCCGGGAGCGGTGCGAGAAGGCCGCCGAGGGCAGCGAGGTCACCGTCGACGGGAGCGCCGTCGAGGTGGCGCTCAAGTCGAGCCGGGCCGAGGAGCAGCCGGGTCAGGCGGGCCTGAAGACGCTGCGCGTGGAGTGCCGGCTGACGGCTCCGCTGCCGGACCGGGCCACCGACGTACGCTTCCACGCCGCCGTCGACTCCGGGCCCGGCTGGCGCGAGGTCACCGCTCAGGGCGACCGGATGACCCTGGCCGGGTCGGACGTGCCCGAGGAGTCGGTCTCGAAGCAACTCACCGGCTACCCCGAGGAGTTGCTGCAGTCACCGGAGGACACGGCGACGGCCTCCCTCCAGGTGGGGCCGGGCGGCCCGGCGCTGGCCGAGCAGCGGAGCGACGCGCCCGGTTCCTCGATCCTCCCGCGCGGCGCGGACCGCTGGACGCGGGCCCTCGACGACCTCGTCTCCAGCCAGGACCTCACCCTCGGCTTCGGCGCCCTCGCCTTCGGCATCGCCATGTTCCTGGGCGCCATGCACGCGCTCGGCCCGGGCCACGGCAAGACCCTGATGGCCGCGACGGCCGCCGCCCGCGACCGGGCCCGGATGCGCGACGTCCTCCCCATGGCCGCGTCCGTGACGGTCACCCACACCCTGGGCGTCGTCGCCCTCGGCCTCCTCGTCCTGGCCGGCTCCGCCGCCGCCCCGTCCGTGATCACCTGGCTGGGCATCGCGAGCGGTCTGTTCGTGATGGGTGCGGGCGTGACGCTCGCACGACGTGCGTGGCTCAACCGCAAGCTGACGCTCACGCACGCGAAGGCTCATGGTCACGGACACACGCACGATCACGACCGTGAGCACGGTCATGACCATGACCATGACCACGGGCACTCCCACAGCCACGACCACGAGCACGAGCACAGCCACGCGGCCGGGCACTCCCACACGCACGACCATGCGCCCGAGCCCGACCGGGAGCTCGTACTCGCCCAGGCCGCCCCTTCGCACACCCACGCGCACAGCGAAACCCACACCCACGCCCACGCGTCGGCCGCGACCCACACACACGAGCACGCACCGGCCGAGGCACACACCCACGACCACGGTCACGGTCACTCCCTCAGCCACGACCACGCTCCCGACCAGAAACGCTCCCTCTTCGGCGGCGGCGTCACGCACACCCACGGCGGCTTCACGCACACCCACCCCACCGCGCCCACCCTGCGCGGCACGATCCTGCTCGGTTTCGCGGGCGGCATGGTGCCGAGCCCCTCGGCCGTGGTCGTGCTGGTCGGCGCGGCGGCGCTGGGCAAGGCGTGGTTCGGGCTGCTGCTTGTGCTGGCGTACGGCATCGGGCTGGCGCTCACGCTGACGGCGGCCGGGTACGCCGTGGTGAAGGCGGGCGGCTGGGTGACGCGGGTGATGGACAAGGGCGAGGGTCGACTCGGCGGACCGACGGCGGCGCTGGTGCGCAGGACCGTGCCGCTGGCGTCGGCGTTGCTTGTCGTCGCCCTGGGGGCTGGTTTGGTGTTCAGGGGGGCAACATCCGCACTCGGCTGAGCTACTTTTGCGGAGAAATCGCACGGAGTGGAGATTTCAGGCGGATGCGAGTGACGGGGGATGGCCGTGTCCGAAGAACCGGGCAGTGAACGTGTGATCGCGGGCCGCTACCGGCTGCTGACCCCGCTCGGCGAGGGCGGCATGGGAACCGTGTGGCGGGCCCGCGACGAAGTGCTGCACCGTGAGGTCGCCGTCAAGGAGGTGCGGGCGCCGGGCGGTATCGCGGTGTCCGACGTCGAGCGGATGTACGCCCGCCTCGAGCGCGAGGCGTGGGCGGCCGCCCGGGTCGCCAACCGCAATGTCGTCACGGTGTACGACGTGGCCATGGAGGACGGCCGCCCGTGGATCGTGATGGAGCTGGTGCGCGGGGTCTCGCTCGCCGATCTCCTGGACGCCGAGGGCCCGCTCTCCCCGCAGCGCGCCGCGCACATCGGCGCCGAGGTGCTGTCCGCGCTGCGCGCCGCGCACGAGGCCGGGGTGCTGCACCGGGACGTGAAACCGGCCAACGTGCTCATGTCCAACGACGGCCGGGTCGTCCTCACCGACTTCGGCATCGCCACGGTCGAGGGCAGCTCCGCGCTGACCATGACCGGCGAGGTCATCGGCTCCCCCGAGTTCCTCGCCCCCGAGCGCGCGCTCGGCCGTGCGTTCGGCCCCGAGTCGGACCTGTGGTCGCTCGGTGTGCTGCTGTACGCGGCGGTCGAGGGCAACTCGCCGTTCCGGCAGAACACCCCACTGAGCACCCTGCGCGCGGTCGTCGACGAGGAGCTTCCGCCGCCGCACCGGGCCGGTCCGCTGGCCCCGGTGATCGAGGGGATGCTGCGCAAGGATCCGGCCGACCGGATCTCCGCCGAGCAGGCCGAGCAGGACCTGCGGATCATCGGCGCCGGGGGGACCCCCTCCGGGGGAGGCACCCCGCGCTCCGACACGGTCGCGTCGGCCCCGTACAGCCCGACGGTGGCCGCCTTCCCGGGCGCGAGCACGAGCCCGGGGCCGGGGCCGGGCACGAACCAGTTCGGGACGCCGACCCCGCCGCATCCCGCCCCGGCCGCCGCGACCCACCCTTCCGCGGTGCCGACCCGCGAGCCGGACCGCAACCGCCGCGCCCTCGTCTTCCTGGTCGCCGGTATCGCGGCGATCGCGTTCGCCATCGCGGGCCTGACGTACGCCCTGGTCAACCGTGACGACGGCGGGAACGACGGCAACCCCACCAACGGGGCGGGCACGGTGGGCGGCACCAACGACCAGACAGGCGACGGCGGCACGGGCGAGGAGCCCGGCGGGGGCGACGACACGAGCGACGACGGCGACACCCCCTCGGACACACCCGACGAGGAGAAACCGACCAGTAAGCCGCCCGCGCAGTCGGTCGAGGTGACGGTGGAGGGCGCGAACACCGACTACTCCGGCGCCTGTCCGCCGCCGGACGCCGAGGTGCCCACCTTCACCGCGACGTTCACCGTGGGCAGCGTCCCCGTGGACGTCGACTACCGCTGGGTGGCGAAGAGCGGCGAGGTCGAGGACCCCGGCTGGAAGTCGCTGTCGTTCGGGTCCGGCGGTGAGAGGACCAAGCAGGACCAGGTCCTCGTCTCGACGAACGGGACCTACGCGGACGAGATCAGCGTCGAGGTCCGCGGGCCGGTGAACGTCAAGTCCAACTCGGTCGCGTTCTCGGTGACGTGCGAGACGGAGGCCCCGACCACGGGCGGGACCTCCCCCTCCGACGACCCGGAGAACCCTGACGAATACAGCGACTCCGAGTCCGACTACGACGACGAGGCCGGAGCCCTCGACGAGGCAGCCCTGACCGGGGCCGTCAGGCCGCGTTCCTGAACACCGGCAGATAGCCTCCCGACTGACCCGCGGCCTTCGGGTGGTACGACTCGCCCACGTTCAGCAGGTTGAGGCTGTGCAGCCACGCGCTGCCCGAGCACAGTTCGTGCCCGGTGAACGTGGAGCGGACGTCGCCGAAGGTGAAGCCGTGGTCGGCGGCGCGTTTCGCGATCGCGGTGTTCAGATGGTCGGCCGCGTTGTTGATGGCGGACCGCTTGGCCTGGGAGAGGCCGGGGCAGGTGCCGCCCAGCTGGTAGAAGCGGGGATAGCCGAGCACCACCACATGGGCGGCCGGTGCCTTCGCGCTGATCGCCGAGTAGACCTTGTCGAGTTGGCCGGGGAGCGTCGAGTCGACGTACGCCTTCGCCGTGTTGATGCGCGAGAGGCAGTTGCTGTCGGACTGGAGGACGCAGGTGGTCATGACGTCGGCGAAGCCGGCGTCGTTGCCGCCGACGCTGACGGAGACCAGCCCCGTGCCCGCGCCGAGCGGCCCCAGCTGATTGGCCAGAACATCACCCGTTCGGGCGCCCGAGCAGGCCGTGAAGTTGAACGACGCGGGGGCGTTGGCGGCCGCCCAGAGGTACGGGAAGGCCTTCGTGCTGCGCTTGCAGTCGCCGCTGGAGGAGATGTAGCTCCCCGCGCCGACACCCGAGGAGTAGGAGTCGCCGAGCGCCACATAGCCGGTGGCGACGGCCTGCCCGGACGCCTGCGCCGTCGCGGCCCCGGTGAGGGTGACGCCGACGGCGAGGAGGAGCGAGGTCATGTATGCCGCAAGTCGGGAACGTCTCATGGAACCTCCCTTTAGCAGGATCTCTGCCTCAACCGTCGTAGCAACTACGCGTGTTGATCGGAAGTGTTCATGTCAATACTTTCCCTGCCTCAACGGAACGTACCCACCGTGTTCAACCCTCGTTCGATTTCATATGTGTGACAGAAACATGACAACGCTTCAACTCTCTTGAGCTGTACCCGTAGATCACCCAGTCTGCTTACAGCCGCGAGCGGAACGCGACGCTCCCGGCCGTGAGTGCGATCCCGCACGCACCCCCCACAGACGCGCGCCCCACCTCGGCGTGCGCCGCCTATGAGGAGGAATCCCTCGTAATGGCACAACTGCGTAGCACGAACATCCGTGTCGCCGCCGTCACCACCATGGCGACCGCCGCCCTGCTCGGCGGCCTCACCGCGCTCCCCGCCCAGGCCGCCCCGGCCGAGGGCAAGGTGCTCGCGGCCGGCTCCCCCACCGCGATCAAGGACAGCTACATCGTCACGCTCAAGAAGAGCGCGGGCCTCAAGGCCGCGTCGAGCGCGGGCAAGGACCTGGTCGAGGAGTACGGCGGCACGGTCGAGAAGACCTTCAAGTCCGCGCTCAACGGCTACTCGGCCGAGCTCTCCGCGACCGAGGCGAAGAGACTCGCCGCCGACCCGGCGGTCGCCTCGGTGGAGCAGAACCAGGTCTTCACCGCCGACGCCACGCAGTCCAACGCCCCGTGGGGCCTGGACCGCTCCGACCAGGCGTCGCTGCCGCTCTCCGGCACGTACACCTACCCGGACACCGCGGGCAGCGGCGTGACCGCGTACGTCATCGACACCGGCGTGCGCATCTCGCACGCCCAGTTCGGCGGCCGGGCGGTCAACGGCTACGACGCCGTGGACGGCGACAGCGTCGCGCAGGACGGCAACGGCCACGGCACGCACGTGGCGTCCACCATCGCGGGCTCGACCTACGGCATCGCCAAGCAGGCGAAGATCGTGGCCGTGCGCGTGCTGAACAACGCCGGCTCGGGCACCACGGCCGGTGTCGTCGCGGGCATCGACTGGGTGACCGCGAACCACAGCGGCCCCTCGGTCGCCAACATGTCCCTCGGCGGCGGCGCGTCCACCGCGCTCGACACGGCCGTGGCGAACTCCATAGCCAGCGGGGTGACCTACGCGGTCGCGGCGGGCAACAGCAGCGCCAACGCCTCCTCGTACTCCCCGGCCCGCGTCGCCTCGGCGATCACGGTCGGCGCCACCACCAACACGGACGCCAGGGCGAGCTACTCCAACTACGGCGCGACCCTGGACATCTTCGCCCCGGGTTCGTCGATCACGGCCGGCTGGTACACCAGCGACACCGCGACGAACACCATCTCGGGCACCTCGATGGCCACCCCGCACGTCGCCGGCGCGGCCGCCGTCTACCTGGCCGGCCACACCTCGGCCACCCCGGCCCAGGTCGCCTCGGCCCTGACCGCCGGCGCCGTCACCGGCAAGGTCACCAGCCCCGGCACCGGTTCCCCGAACCGTCTGCTGCAGATCGTCCCGTAACGGCAACTGCCCTACTGTGAACAGAAGTTTCCCTGGAGGCGCGGGTCGCCTCCAGGGAAACTTCGTATGCGGCCGAGGATTCCTTTGCCGATGCATTACAAATGGACGTACGGTCTCGTGTAGAGCGTCTCGACGTATTGACGCCCCCGCGCCCGCTGAGCGACATTGAAGCCCGGCATCCGGCGCTTCAGGGGGCAAAGTCGCCAATGCAGACCTTCAGTATCAAGCCATCTTTGTCAGGCGGTGGCGGGCCACTGCTGGCGGGCGTGGCCGCGGCCGTGGCGGGGGTCGGCGCGGCGCTCGCGTTCGCCGACGCGGACTCGGTGCTGCGCGGCCCGTTCGCCCTGTTCTTCCTCCTCCTCGCGCCAGGAGCCGCCATCGGGGCCGTACTGCGCGGACTGGAGCCGTTCGGCCGGGTCGTGACGTCCGTCGCGGGCGCGATCGCGGTGAACCTCCTCGTCGCGCAGGGCATGATCGCCACCCACTCGTGGTCGGTGACCGGTGGGATCGCGGCCGTGACCGTGATCAGCTCGCTCGTTCTCCTGCCGAGTCTGGTACGGCGCCTGCGCGGCCGTACGGAGAGAAGACGGACCTGAGACGTGGACATCAGTGTGTACCGCCCCGGCGAACTGACCGCCGCCGACCGGGCGGCCTGGACCGCCTTGCAGGCGAAGGCCCATCTCCACGGCGCGCCCGGGCTGGCGAACCCGTTCCTGTCCCCGGAGTTCGCGCTAGCGGTGGGCCGCTGCCGGCGCGGGGTGCGGATCGCGGTCGTCCGGGAGGACGGCGAGCCGGCGGCCTTCTTCCCGTACCAGAGATCCGCCGTCGGGGTGGGCAGAGCCGTCGGTCTCGGCCTCTCCGACTGCCAGGGCGTGGTCCACCGCCCCGGGTTCACCTGGGACGCCCAGGCGCTGCTGCGTGCCTGCGGGCTCG
Organism: Streptomyces sp. NPDC057474; assembly: GCF_042802555.1. Taxonomy (NCBI): domain Bacteria; kingdom Bacillati; phylum Actinomycetota; class Actinomycetes; order Kitasatosporales; family Streptomycetaceae; genus Streptomyces; species Streptomyces sp. NPDC057474. Next base: position 81,209 of record NZ_JBHVDX010000008.1, read on the forward strand.
CCGTGTGGGAGTTCGACCATCTGACGGAGGGCCAGACGCCGTTCGCGGCCCATGTCACCGGCACCTTCCCGTCCCCGGTCATGGACCTGGAGCAGGGCTACGAGGCCTATCTCGGCCAACTGCGCGCCGACTCACCGAAGTTCGTCCGCTCGACGCTCGCCAAGGAACGCAGGCTCGGCCGCGCGGTGAGCGAGGTGCGCTATGTGCACGACGAGCGCGACCCGAAGGCCCTGCGCACGCTGATGGCCTGGAAGTCTGCGCAGTACCGCAGGACGGGTCGCAGCGACCGCTTCGCGCACCCGTGGATCACCCGGCTGGTGCACCGGCTCTTCCACACCCGTTCCGACTCCTTCGCCGGCCAGCTGTCCGTGCTGTACGCGGACGGCAAGCCTGTCGCGGCTCATTTCGGGCTGCGCTCCGAGCGGGTGCTGACATGCTGGTTCCCGGCCTACGACCCGGCGTTCGCCAAGTTCTCGCCGGGCCTGCTCCTGCATCTGCACATGGCCGAGGAGGGCGCCGCCGACGGCATCGCCTACCTGGATCTGGGCCGGGGACAGAAGCAGTACAAGGATTCCCTGAAGACACGGGAGATCTCCGTGTCGGAGGGGTGGGTCACCCGACGCCATCCGGTGGCACTCGGGCACCGGGCTCGCCGAGCACCGGTCCGGGCACTGCGGAACACGGTCCAGACACGGCCGGAACTGTTCGAACCGGCCGACAGACTGTTGAAACGGATGGGCAGAATCCGGTCGGGAGGTCAGGTAACGGACACAACAACAAAAACGTGAGGCCTCGTACTAGGCCTTGCCATACGGGCTCAATCATCAATACCGTCATACATCCACCCGCATCGGTCCGTCAGCACATGCTCCTAGGGGAGGGCTCAAGGAGCGCGACGGTCCCGGCGCGGGGCGCGGTAGGGGGGTGCCGTGCTCGGTGACCGCACCATTTGCCGAGTCGTGCCGCGCGACCGACTGCCGAGTCGCGACAGTCGGCCGGCTTTTGCCAGCTCACTGGGTATGCACGGAGATCGATACGGAGATCGATTTCGGCATGCCGTAAGTGAGAACCCCCCTTTCGAACCGGAACATGGCCGGACCACCCAGGGGCGGGTGGTTCACCGGACGAGAGGGACCAGACTCATGAGCTCAGTTCTGCGCCCGGCGATATCCGAATCCACATCAGAGTCCGATACCACCAGCGCCGACGAGTCGGCGCTCGCGAAGTACCGGCCGATCTCCAACCACCTGGCCATCGCGCCGCCGGTGAGTGTGGTGATCCCCGCCATGAACGAGGCGGAGAACCTGCCGTACGTCTTCAAGACGCTGCCGGGCTGGATCCACGAAGTGGTCCTGGTCGACGGCAACTCCACCGACGACACCGTCGAGGTGGCCCGCGAACTGTGGCCGGACGTCAAGGTCGTCCCGCAGCAGGGCAAGGGCAAGGGGGACGCCCTGATCACCGGGTTCGAGGCGTGCACCGGCGACATCATCGTGATGGTCGACGCGGACGGCTCGGCCGACGGCCACGAGATCGTGTCGTACGTCTCCGCCCTCGTCTCGGGCGCAGACTTCGCCAAGGGTTCCCGCTTCGCCAACGGCGGCGGCACCGACGACATGACCCTGATCCGCAAGCTCGGCAACTGGGCGCTGTGCACCACCGTGAACCGCAAGTTCGGCGCCCGCTACACCGACCTGTGCTACGGCTACAACGCGTTCTGGCGGCACTGCCTGGACAAGATCGACCTCGACTGCACCGGCTTCGAGGTGGAGACCCTGATGAACATCCGGGTCGTCAAGGCGGGCCTGAAGGTCCAGGAGATCCCCAGCCACGAGTATCTGCGCATCCACGGCGCGAGCAATCTGCGGGCCGTGCGCGACGGGCTGCGTGTGCTGAAGGTGATCCTGCAGGAGCGCTCCAACCGGCGTGCGCTGCGCCGCCGTTCGCACGCGACGATGCTCACCGCCGGTCGGGGAGAGTCGTCTTGAACGAGCCGGCTGTCTCGGTCGTGATCTGTGTGTACACCGAGGACCGCTGGGAGGACATCCTCGCGGCGGTCGCCTCGGTGCGCACGCAGTCCCGGCCGGCCCTGGAGACGCTCCTGGTGGTGGACCACAACCAGGCCCTGCTTGAGCGTCTGACCAGGGAGTACAAAGAGCACGGGGAGAGCGGCGAGGTGCGGGTGCTCGCCAACGCGGGCCCCCGCGGGCTGTCCGCGGGCCGCAACACGGGCATCGCCGCCTCGTACGGGGAGATCATCGCCTTCCTCGACGACGACGCGGTCGCCGAGCGCGACTGGCTGCGGTACTTCGTCGAGGGGTACGCCGACCCCCGGGTCATGGCCGTCGGCGGCCGTACGGTGCCCGCGTGGGCGTCCGGCCGCCGCCCGGCCTGGTTCCCGGAGGAGTTCGACTGGGTGGTGGGCTGCGCCTACAAGGGCCTGCCCGGCGGCGTCGCCGAGGTCCGCAACGTCCTCGGCGGCAACGCCTCGTTCCGCCGCGTCGCCTTCGAGGCGGCCGGCGGCTTCGCCACGGGCATCGGCCGCGACGGCGACAAGCGCCCGCTGGGCTGCGAGGAGACGGAGCTGTGCATCCGCCTCTCCCGGGCCAGACCGGACGCGGTGCTGCTGCTCGACGACCGGGCGGTGATCCACCACCGGGTGCCCGACGTGCGGATGCGCTTCGGGTACTTCCGCACGCGTACGTACGCGGAGGGCCTGTCGAAGGCGCTGGTGGCGCGGAGCGTCGGCGCCGGCAAGGGGCTGGAGTCGGAGCGCCGGTACACCACCCGGGTACTGCCCGCCGGGGTGGCGCGCGGGCTGCGCGACGCGCTGCTCGGCCGCGCGGGGGGCGCGGGACGGGCGGGCGCGATCGTCGCGGGGGTGGCGGCGGCGGCCGGGGGGTACGTTGTCGGGAGCGTCCGGGCCCGCAGGGGCGAGGTCACGTTCTCGGTCGGCGAGATTCCGGGCGGCGCGGCCGGCAAGGGGGGCGAGGGGGGCTCGTCATGACGGAATCGACGGAGACGGCGGCGGCAGCCGTACCGATCCTGATGTATCACGCCGTGTCCGCCGCACCGAACGACGCCACCCGGGATCTGTCGGTGACCCCGGAGGCCTTCGCGGAGCAGATGGCGCTGATCGACGACCTGGGTTTCACACCGGTCGACACGGCGGACCTGGCGGCGAGTTGGCGTCTCGGTCGCCCGCTCCCCGCCCGGCCCGTGCTGGTCACCTTCGACGACGGCTACGAGGGCGTGCACCGCCACGCCCTGCCCGTCCTCGCCAAGCACGGCTTCGCGGCCTCGCTGTTCGTCACCACGGGCTGGATCAAGGGCCCGTACGACAACGGCGACGCCCTCGACACCATGCTCGGCTGGGACCAGGTGCGCGAACTCGCCGACAACGGCGTGGAGATCGGCGGGCACAGCCACACCCACCCGCAGCTCGACATGCTGGACGACGACCGGCTCCGGTTCGAGCTGCGGCGCTGCCGGAGAATCGTCGCCGACGAACTGGGCACCCGGCCCGCCTCGTTCGCGTACCCGTACGGCTACTCCAGCCGCCGGGTGCGCGTCGCGGTGCGGGAGACGGGGTTCACCCAGTCGCTCGCGGTCGGCAACGCGCTCGCCCGGCGCGCGCAGGGCCCGTACGCGCTGCGGCGGGTCACCGTGCGGCGCTCCACGGGAGTCACGGAGTTCGAACAGCTCATCGAGGGCCGCGCGATCGCCCGCAACTTCGCCCGGGACCGTGCCCTGACCAAGGGGTACGCCATGGTCCGAAGAGCACGACAGGTCCGGAAGGCCATCCGTTCCCGTGTCTGACACGACGACCACCACGGCACAAGAGGCCGAGGACACCACGACCGAGGAGACCGAGCAGAAGTCCGGCTCCGGCCGCAGGCTGCGACTGCCCGGGCTGGGCAAGGGGGCGGGGGGCGACCAGCTGTTCCGCAACGCCTACGCCCTGATGCTGAACACCGGTATCTCGGCCGTGCTGGGCCTCGGCTTCTGGCTGGCCGCCGCCCGCTACTACACCGAGGCCTCGGTCGGTCAGGGCTCCGCCGCGATCGCCGCGATGAAGCTCCTCGCCGGGCTCACCGCGCTGACGCTGACGGGCGCCCTGGCCCGGTTCATCCCGGTCGCGGGGCGCGGCACCGGCCGGCTGATCTTCCGCACGTACGCGGGCAGTTCGGTGACCGTGGCGCTCGCGGCGGGCGTGTTCCTGCTGACGCTGGGCCTGTGGGGGCCGTCGTACCGCTTCCTGCACGATCCGCTCAACGCCGTGTTCTTCGTGCTCGCGGTGGTCGCCTGGTCGGTGCTGACGCTCCAGGACGGGGTGCTCACCGGGCTGCGCAGCGCGGTGTGGGTGCCCGTCGGCAACACCGTGTTCTCGGCGGTGAAGCTGGTGCTGCTGGTGCTGTTCGCCGCCGCGGTCCCGACCATGGGCGTGTTCGTGTCCTGGGTCGCGGCGATCGCGATGTCCGTGCTGCCGCTGGGCTGGCTGGTGTTCCGGCGCCTGATCCCGAAGCATGTGAAGGCCACCGAGGACCACGCGCGCCCGCCGTCGCTGAGGGAGATCGGCCGCTTCCTCGCGGGCGACTACACCGGCTCGCTGTTCTCGCTCGCGGTGGTCTATCTGGTCCCGGTGATCGTCGCCGCCCAGGTCAGCTCCGCCGACAACGCGTACTTCTACATCACCACCACCATCGGCGGCACGGTCAACCTGCTCGCCATCAACATGGGCGCCTCGCTGACCGTCGAGGGCGCGCACGATCCGGCACGCCTGGCCGCCAACACCCGGGCGGCGCTGCGGCGGATGGCCCGGATCATGCTGCCGGTGTGCGCGGTGCTGTTCTTCGGGGCGCCCTGGATCCTGGCCGTCTTCGGACAGGCCTACGCGGACGCGGCGACCCCGCTGCTGCGCTGGTTCGCGATCGGCGCGGTCCTGCGGGTCGTCATGGAGACGTACTTCGCGGTGCTGCGCGCCCAGAGCCGCACGGCCGGACTCGCCTGGCTGCAGGGCCTGCTGTGCGCCCTGGTCCTCGGCCTGACCCTGGTCCTGCTCCCCCGCATGGGGCTGACCGGCGCGGGCGTCGCCGAGATCTCCAGCCTCGCGGTGATCGTGCTGATCGCCGCGCCCCGGCTCTACCGGATCCTGCGCGCCGCCGGGCCCGCCGAGGTGCCCGCGGACGCGGCACCGGACGGCGACCTCGCCGACCTGGGCCGGGTGGCCTCCGCCGCGAAGAAGCAGAGCGGCGCCTGGAACCGACGCCTCGACTCGGACACGCTCGCCCTCGGTATCCACCTCGACTTCGACCACCTGGAACGCCGCCCGGACGTACGGCCCGGCCCCGGCACCCCGCCCACCGGGACGGCGTCCGTACGCAAGGACCACCGGCCGGCCTGGGCCCAGGACCGGCAGACCCGTCCGCTCAAGCTGCCGCCCTCGCCGGGCCTGCCGGTGGAGGCACGCGAGCCCGGCTCGGAGTCGTCCCTGGGCCCGGCGGAGGTCCCGGAGGTGGACGCCCCGTTCGAGGAGGCCGTGCGGGAACCGGCCTTCGTACGAGAGGTACGAGAGGTACGGGAGGCCGAGGAACTGGAGAAGCCCGTACGGGAGCCGGTGACGCCCCCGGCCCAAGAGGTGCCGTCCGCCCAGGAGGCACCCCGGGTGCCCCTCCGCGAACGGCTGCTGCACCCCACGATCACCGGTGTGGTCCTCGGCTTCCTGCTGCTCTCCGCGCTCCTGCTCTACTGGGTGCCCGCACTGACGCTGGACGACGCCGACCTGGACCGGATGGGCGGGCTCGGCCTGATCTCCGTGCTGCCCACGCCGACGCTGGTCGGGGCGGCGCTGCTGGCCACGGTGTTCGCCTCACTGCTGTGGCCGGCCCGCGAACACCGCGGACTGCTGCTGATCACCCTGCTGGCCACCGTCTTCTCCCTGCACGCGCTGCCCGCCGTGATCGAGGCCGAACCCCGGTTCGCGACGGCCTGGCAGCACCTGGGCTTCATCGACTACATCGACCGCACCGGCGCGGCCGTACCCGACCTGGACGCCCGCTGGAGCTGGCCGGGCTTCTTCGCGGCGGCCGCGTTCGTCGCCGAGGCCTGCGGGGTCACCGACTTCACCGAGATCATCCGCTGGTGGCCGACGGCCATCCAACTCCTCTACCTGCCCCCGCTGTTCCTCCTCACCCGCCATATGCGGGCGAGCTGGCGCGCCAAGTGGACAGGCATCTGGATCTTCGTCCTGAGCGGCTGGGTGGGCCAGGACTACTTCTCCCCGCAGGGCTTCACCTACCTCCTCTACCTGGCCTTCGTCGCGATCCTCCTCGTCTGGTTCCGCGCCCCGCACATGCTGTGGGGCAGGGTGCGCCCCGGCGAGGCGGAGGTGGAGCCGACGGACCGCCGACAGCGCGCCGTCCTCCTGATGGTCCTGATCGCGTTGTACGCGGCGACGGTCCCGGCCCATCAGCTCACCCCGTTCGTGATGCTGGGCGTCCTCGCGGCCCTCGTCCTGATCGGCCGCTCCGAACTGCGTGGCCTGCCGATCCTCTTCGCCGTGCTGGTCGCCGTCTGGGTGGGCTACCTCGCCGAGCCGTACTGGTCCGGCCACTTCGACGAACTCTTCGGCGGGGTCGGCGGTGTGGGCGGAAACGTCACGTCCTCGGTCTCCGGCCGTATCGGCGAGGGCAGTTCGACCCACAAACTCGTCCTCTACGCGCGCGTGGCCCTCGCCGGCACGGTCATGCTCCTGGCCTGCTACGGCTTCTGGCGCCGCCGCGAGAACAAGTACCGCGAACGCTCCCTGCTCGTCCTGGCCTTCGTGCCTTTCCTGGGCTTCGGCATGCAGTCGTACGGCGGTGAGATGGCCCTGCGGGTCTTCATGTTCGCCCTGCCGGGCGCCGCCCTGCTCGCCGGCCTCGCCCTGTTCCCGCGCACCGGCGTCACCGCCGAGGAACGCGACAAGGACCGGGTGAGCCTCGCACCGCTGGCCGCCCTCATGGCCGGCCTCGTCCTCATCGGCGGCTTCCTGATCGCCCGCTGGGGCAACGAGCCCTTCGAGCGCGTCCGTCCGGGCGAGGTCGCCGCCATGGAGTACGTCTACGCGCACGACGACCCGACCGTACGGCTCCTGTGGCTCAGCGACGACCCGGTGAACAGCGTGACGCCCGCGATGCCGTGGGGCGCACGGGACATGGAGAAGGTCGAGTACGTGCCGACGCTCGCTCCGAGCGACCCGGTCCTGGTGTCCGGCCTGGCCAAGGCGCTCAAGAACGCCGGCGCCAACTCATATCTGATCGTCAACCGCAGCCAGGTCACCTCGCTCCAGATGGACTCCGGCTACTCCGGGAACTGGGAGTCCCGGCTCATCCAGAACCTGGACAAACGCGACGACCTCAAGCAGGTCTTCTCCAACGCCGACGCCACGATCTTCGCGCCGCGCGACCAGACCGGAAAGGCTCCGGCCCCCGACCCCGGCCCGATCGGCCCCCAGGTCACCTGGACCCCGTGGTCGGTGGTGGGCGGCCTGGCCGCGATCGCCCTGATCGTCCTGCTGAGCATCCGTGAGGTCGTACGGGTGTCAGTGCGGCCCGGTGTTCGCCAACTCCGCTGGCTCCAGAGCAGCTTCTGGTTCAGCCTGCCGCTGCTGGCGCTCCTCCTGGCGTCGCTGGTGCAGCGCTTCCTGACCATGGGCGCCACTTGAGGGGCCGAAGCCCCTTTCGGGGGCGGGGAACTGCGCGACCAGCCACGGACGGCCGGCAGTTCCCCGACTACCTTTCGAGCCACTTCAGTTCGTACGCACCCATGTCGAACTTCTCACCATCGATCTCCGCACTGATCTTGCGGTCGAGGGTATTGACCACAAGCACGACCTTGTCATCGGCGAGCACCCGGACGTTCGGCTTGTCGTCCGCCGCGACGGACACCGTCTCGTACGTCGTCCCCGGCGGAAACTCCTTGCTGAACCGCGACAACAGCCCGTACATGGGAAGCGACTCGCCGCCCTCTTTCGTGTCCGTCGGAGACCACAGGCACCCAGGGCACTCGGGCCCCTTCTCCTCCTCCGGATTCCAGTAGAACCCGGAGGTCGCCCCACCGCGGGCCATGGCCATCAGCCCCGAGGCCTGCACGGCGACGCGGCGGTTCTCCGACCAGCCGTGGCGGTTGTCGTCGCCGTCGGCGGGTTCGACGTAGTACTCGGCCCACCACAGCGGCAGATCACCGGACCGCTCCCGCACCCACTCGCTCACGGCCGTGAACTTGTCGGTCGCCGCGAACTCGTCGGGGATCAGATCGTCGTCGTTGGTGTAGCTGGACCCGTCCACCACCACGAAGTCCGCGCCGACCTTGTTCTTGTTCCAGTAGGCGAAGGCGTCGAGGATCCGCTGGTCCATGACGCCCCACGGACCCTTCAACGACGTCGACGCGTCCTGCTTCTGCCGCGGGTCGAGGCTGTCCATGACGAGGTACGGCCCGCCGACCATGATGTCCTCGTCGACCTTCTTCAGGGCCTTGTGGACGAGGTTGTACAGCTCGGTGTACCCCTCGTAGTCCCAGCGGGCCTCCGCGTTGTTCCAGAAGCCCTTGAACTCGTTCCAGACGATGAAGTGCCGTACGTCGGGGTAGCGCTTGGCGACGGTCGCGGCGAGGGCGGCGTAGTCCGCGAAGTGCTCGGGCTCGGGCGCGGTCTCCAGCGCGGCCTGACTCCAGTCGGTGCTGTCGGCGCCGGACTTGCCACCCTTCATCCAGTCGGGCGCGCAGCACAGGGTGACGACGGGGGTGCCGCCGGTGGCGCGGACGAAGTCGATGCGCCGGTCCATCTCCTCGAAGTCGTAACGCCCCTCGACGGGTTCGGGGTTGCCGGCGCCCCAGCCCATGATGTGCTGGATCTGCGGCAGGGGCTGCTCACCGAGACGTTCCTCGACGCGCTCGACGGCCGACTTGCTGCCCTCGTCCGCGCTGAACTGGGTGTGGGTGAAACCCCAGCCCACGTCGGGCCCGGTGTCCCCGGACGGGGTGGCGGGCGTGCCGTGCACCTTGTCGCCGTCGCGCGTGGTGCCGGCGGTGCTGCCGCCGGTCCCGGGAAGTGTGTTGAGCAGGGTCACGACGAGGGCCAGAGCGGCCGCGCCCACGCCCAGAAGCGCGGTGAGCCGCCACCGCCGGTCCCCCGAATTCCACCCATGACGTCCCATCATGGGCAACAGTAACCGCGCGGGGTGGTGGTAGGGGAGCTTCCGCCGGTGAACTCCTGGGCAATCGGACCAACCGTGTGGACGGGGAGCGCGGGCTCCCGCCGACACGACCGGCGCACTACGGAAAGCGGATGCACGGGGAGCCCTCGGTGACGGATCATGGCGACATGTCTGCCAACCCACACGACGCACTGCCGATCCGGCTCAACGTCGACGACAGCGACTCACCGTCCGATGTCGTCGACGCGCTGTTCCTCGGCCGTTTCGCGACGGGCGAGCAGCCGTACGCGCACGCGGCGAACATCGACCGGGTACGGTCCGGCGCCACCCTGCTGCCGCCGGGCGCCCGGGTGCTGCGGGCCACGCGGGACGACGATCGCAGCGCGACCCTCGCCGAGGGCGACGGCTGGACCGTGCTCATCTCCCGCTGGAACCGCGGCGCCGACGTCACGGTCACCGCGACCACCGCCGAGCTGGCGGAGAAGGTGCTCGGCCAGGCCACCGACGGCGCGGCCGACGAGCCCGAGCCGCAGCCGGAGAACGTGACGATGGGCTTCTGGTACGTCTCGCCGCGCCGGGGCCCGCACCGCACGACCCGGCAGATCTCGGCGGGCACATGGGAAGAGGTACGGCCGAACTACACGGCGCCGGTGGCGGACGCGATGGACCACCTGATGAAGACGACCCCCGAGGACATCGCGGGCCGCCTCCTGCTGCTGCACGGGCCGCCCGGCACCGGCAAGACCTCCGCCCTGCGCACGCTGGCCCGTTCCTGGCGGGACTGGTGCCAGGTCGACTGCGTCCTGGACCCCGAGCGGCTCTTCTCCGACGTCGGCTATCTGATGGACATCGCGATCGGCGAGGAGGACTCCACGGGCAAGGGCCGCTGGCGTCTGCTGCTCCTGGAGGACTGCGACGAACTGATCCGCGGCGAGGCCAAGCACACGGCGGGCCAGGCGCTCTCCCGTCTGCTGAACCTCACGGACGGCCTGCTCGGCCAGGGCCGCAACGTCCTGGTCGGCGTCACCACCAACGAGGACCTGGAGCGCCTCCACCCCGCCGTGGTCCGCCCCGGCCGTTGCCTCGCCCGGATCGAGGTGGGCGCCCTGACCCGCGCGGAGGCGGTGGGCTGGCTCGGCACGGACGAGGGTGTCGGCCGCGAGGGCGCGACCCTGGCCGAGCTGTACGCACTGCGTCGCGGCACGTCACCGACGGCACTCCCGGAGCCGAGGGACGGGGCGGACGCGGGCCTGTACCTGTAGTGCTTCACCTGCAGCGCTACTACCGGTAGTGCTTTGATAGGCATATGACCCTGTTCGTCGGCACGTCGGGGTGGCAGTACAAGGACTGGCGGGGCGCCCTCTATCCGGAGGGCTGCCCCACCCGGCTGTGGCTGGAGGAGTACGCGGCGCGCTTCGCCACGGTCGAGATCAACAACGCGTTCTACCGACTGCCGACGCGAGAGAACTTCGAGGCGTGGCGGGAGAGGGTGCCGGGGGATTTCGTGGTCGCGGTGAAGGCGAGCCGATACCTCACCCATATCAAGCGGCTACGGGACCCCGAGGAGCCGGTGCACCGCCTGATGGGCCACGCGGAGGGTCTGGGCGGCCGCCTGGGCCCGATCCTGCTCCAACTGCCACCGACGCTACGGGCCGACGCGGATCTCCTGAACACCTGCCTGGGCTGCTTCCCCTCCGGCACCCGGGTCGCGGTCGAACCCCGCCACGACTCCTGGTGGACCCCCGAGGTCCGCGAGGTCCTGGAGTCCCACGGCGCGGCCCTGTGCTGGGCCGACACCCACTCCCGCCCGGCAACCCCCCTCTGGCGCACCACCGACTGGTCCTACCTCCGCCTCCACCAGGGCCGAGCCCACCCCTGGCCCCACTACGGCCGCCAAGCCCTGACAACCTGGGCCCACCGCATCGCCGACACCTGGCCCCCCACCACCGACGCATACGTCTACTTCAACAACGACCCGCACGCGGCGGCCGTGGAGGACGCGATGACGTTCGCGACGGCGGCGCGGAAGGCGGGCCTGAAGCCGACACGAACGCCGGAACATCCGGCACGAACGTAAAGAAGCTCTTCGCCACCCTGCTGTACCCGCTCTCACTTCCGCCCGCCGCTCTTTCCCTCCACCGCTCAACCTTTTTCCGCCGCAACGGCACTCAGCCACGGCGGCGGATTTCGGCGGTGCCGTAGCGGCGCGAACCCCCGGCTCGGCGCTCTACTCCGCGTACGCGGCCCGCAGGGCGTCTCGGGCCGCCGCCAAAGCCTCCGCCTCACTCAACCCGAGCCGGCGCGCCCTCTCCGCGTACGCCCCGGCGGCCGTCGCGGCCTCGCGCTCCGCGGCGGAGCCGGCCGCGGCCACGAACGTCCCGTTGCGCCCCCGCGTCTCGATCACCCCGTCCGTCTCCAGCGCCCGATACGCCTTGGCGACGGTATTGGCGGCGAGCCCGAGCTGCTCGGCGAGCCCCCGTACGGTCGGCAGCCGGTATCCCACGGGCAGCGCGCCGGAGCGGGCCTGTTCCGAGATCTGGGCGCGCACCTGCTCGTAGGGCGCGCCCCCCTCCACGATGCGAATCTTCAAGGTCACGCGGCGATTGTCCCGTACCCACCGGAAATTCGGAGGCAGTCCACCGTGCGCCCCGCGTACCGTGCGCACACATGACATTGATCGTGCGCGACCTCCGCGCCGCCGACCCCGCGGACGCCGAGGCCTTCGTCGAGGTACGACGCCGGGCCCTGCCCTTCATGGTCAGCACCACCGACTCCCTGCTCCACGACGCCACCCACGCGACTCCCGAGGCCCACTACCAGCAGCTGGTCGCCGAGGCGGACGGCCAGGTGATCGGCACGGTACAGATGGGCATCGCCGACGACAGCCCCGTACCCGGCCAGGGCTACCTGAACGTGTACGTGCACCCGGAGCAGCTGCGCCGGGGCGCCGGCGGTCTGCTGGTGCGCACCGCCGAGGAGCGGCTGACGGCGGCGGGGGCGAAGCGGCTGCTGTCGTGGGTGCTGGACACCCCGGAGAACCGCGCGTTCGCCGAGCGGCGCGGCTACACACCCAGCCGCTCCGCGCACTTCCTGCGCCTGGACCTGGCCCACGGCACCCTCCCCCCGCTCCGGACCCCGCCCAGGGGCGTGGAACTACGCACGGCCGCCGACTTCGCCGACGACCCGCGCCCCCTGTTCGACCTGGACGCGGAGACGACGGCGGATGAACCCGGCGACCTCGACGCGGAGTTCGACGACTACGAGCTGTGGCTCGCGGAGACCTATCGCCACCCGCTCCTCGACCATGCCCTGAGCACGGTGGTCGTCGTGGACGGCACTCCCTCCGCGTTCACCGCTGTCCGCACGGACGGCCGGGACCGCTACTTCACCGGCATGACGGGCACCGCCCGCGCCTTCCGCGGCCGGGGCCTCGCCAAGCTCGCCAAGAACGACTCCCTGCACCGGGCCCGCGCCGCCGGCTACACGGAGGCGTTCACCGGCAACGACACCGACAACGGCCCGATGCTCGCGATCAACAAGTGGTTCGGGTACGAGGTATGCGCGACGGAGGTGCGTCATGTCCGCGAACTCGGCTGAGCCCGGGGACGAGCCGTACGAGCTGGATGTCGTCCTGCTCAAGGCGGGCCGTACGAAGATCCGTTACCCCGCGCGCCTGTTGAGCGACGACGGCACCCGGATCCTGGTCCAGGCCGCCTGGGCGACCGACGGCGTACGGGACTTCGGGTTCGTGCGGTTCGGGCCGGGTGATGTCTTCACCGAGTACTACTGGCGCGACCGGTGGTACGCCGTGAAGGAGGTCCATGACGCGGCTGGCACGCTGAAGGGCTGGTACTGCGACATCACCAGGCCCGCCACGCTCTCCGACGGGGAACTCGTCGTCGAGGACCTCGACCTGGACCTGTGGCGCTCCGCCGACGGCAGGACCGTACTGCGGCTGGACGAGGACGAGTTCGAGGAGAGCGGGCTCACGGAGAGCGACCCGGAGGCCGCGGCGGCCGCCGTCGCCGCCCTCGACGAACTGGAAGCGCTCGCCACCGGCGAAGGCGGCCTGGAGTCTCTGCTGGCGTAAACGGCGCTGACGTGGACGGCGCGCCGACGCGGACGGCACTGACGCAGGCGGCGCTGACGCAGGCGGCGCTGACGCAGGCGGTCAGAGACGGGCCACCACCGCGTACCGCTCGTCCTCGACCTGCTTCCCCCACAGCGGCGAGTCGTCCCCCAGCCACACCACCACCGCGTCGGACACGAGCGGCGCGACCAGCCCGTACAGCCGCTCGGCGGGTATGCCGACCGGGCTGACCGTGCCCCACACCCCCTCGACCAGCACGAGCCGCCCGCCGGGCCGCAGCAGTCCGCACCAGCGCCGCAGGACGCGGCCCGGGTCGGGCAGGGTCCACAGCACATGGCGGACGAGGATCACGTCGAACCGCTCCTCCCCCACGGGCGGGGCCGCCGCGTCGCCGACGAGGAACACGGCGGGGCGCCCGGCGAGTTTGCCGCGGGCGAGGGTGACCATGGCCGGTGAGGCGTCGACCCCGGTCACCCGGTGCCCCTGCTCGGTCGCGAGAAGTGACAGGCTGCCGGTGCCGCAGCCGAGGTCCAGCACGTCGGAGGGGCGGTGCGGCAGCCAGTCCCGCAACCGGGCCGCCCAGGCCTCCCGGACAGCGGGTTCCCGCAGGCCATGATCGGGTTCGTCGTCGAAAGCGGGGGCTTCCGCGTCCCAGTCGATGGTCTCCGAAGGGTCATCTGCCGCCGGGTTCTTCGGTGTTCCAAGGGCTCGGGAGGTTTCACCGTCGTCGATGTTGGTCATGCCGCCAGAGTGACACCTGCCACTGACAGTCCAGATGGTGACAGCCGCCACTGACAGAGCACGAACGATGAGTAACGCTCCCGGAAAAGGTCTACCTCCGTGAAAGCGCGGAACCCAGTAGACGCAAGGAGGCAGCCATGCGCCGTACGACCGTGCAGAAGCCCCTGAGGAAGTCCACGTCCCGCCGGGTGCGGGACGAGGCCGACGAACGCCCCGTCGAGCGCCGGGAAGTGCGAAAGGACATCGCGCGCACCTGGTGGCCGGACGGCTGAGCACCACGCCTCCAGCCCGCCCGACCACGAGAACCGACGTCAGACCCCTTCCCATGAGTCCACGAGTCCGACGAGTCCCGTCAGGCGAGCCTCTTGCGGTAGTGGATCCGGTCGTAGGGCCCGTCCACACGCCGCTCCACGACCTCGTACCCGAACTTCGGGTAGATCTTCTGGTTCTCCCACATCAGCGCGTTCGTACAGAGCCTGACCTCGGGCAGACCGAGGGCACGCGCGCGCGTGTCCACGAATTCCAGCAGTCGCCGCCCGACGCCCCGACCATGGGCGTCGGGACGGACGGCGATGTTGTCGAGGAACAGATGATCCTCGTACGCCTCGACGACCACGAGTCCGATCACCGGGTCCCCGGTCACGAAGACCCGCCCCGCGGCCACGTTCGCCGCGTGGTCCGCCTCCATGGGCTGCGGCACCCGTCCGATGCGCTCGATGTAGTGGTGGTAGGCCGCGTCGGTCACGGCCTTCACGGCGGCCACGTCGGCGGGGCCCGCAGCCCTGATGGCCTGCCCGTGCGGGAGCTCCGTCACGACCGGGACCGGGCGAGGGCGCGGTCCAGCAGGTCCAGCAGCGCGGTCCAGTGGCGCTCCGTCGCCTCGGCGTCGTAGGCGGCGGTGTCGGACTGGGTGTAGCCGTGCGAGGCGCCCGTGTAGACCTCGGTGCGGTGGCGGACGCCCGCCTCGGTGAGCGTCTTGTCGAGCAGGTCGATCTGTTCCGGCGGCAGGGACGGGTCCTCGTCGGCGTGACCGAGGTACACCTCGCCGGTGATCCGGGCCGCCGCCAGGTGCGGGCTGTCCGGGGCGTCGGTCGCCAGGCGCCCGCCGTGGAAGCCGGCCGCGGCGGCGACCCGCTCCGGGAAGGCACCGGCGGTGTGCAGGGCCAACCGGGCGCCCATGCAGTACCCGGTGATCCCGACGGGCCCGGCAGCGGCCCGCGGGCTGTCGGCCAGCCACCCCAGGTAGGCCGCCGCGTCCCGCAGCGCGAGCCCCGGCGTCAGCGCCTGCATGACCGGGCCGATCTGGCCCCATATCTCCGGACGCGCGGCCGGGTCGATGAACTCGGGCAGGTCGAACACCGGGGTCCGGCCCGATCGGTAGAAGACGTTGGGCACGAGGACCGTGTACCCGGCACCGGCCAGCCGGTCGGCCATCGCCCTCAGATGCGCCCGCAGCCCGAATGCGTCCATGTAGAACAGGACCGCCGGATGCGCGGCGTCGTCGTCGGGGTGGACGAGGTAGGCGTCGGCGGTGCCGTCCTGGGTGGTGATGTCCACGGTGGTTCCGCGCACAGCGGTCATGGGCGTTCCTCTTCTTCTCTGCGACTGGTCCTCAACCGGTCATGAACTGACGCGAGCAGCCGCATTGTTCCGCGCCCAAGTAAGAAACGGATCACCGGCCGCTACGGGAACCCTCGTTCCTGAGCCCTCGGTTAGCCCATCCTTAACGCCACCATAAGGATCCCCCGCACCCGCCCTCAGCAGGCGATTCCACGGTTCATTGGGGCTAGCTTGCTGATCGCCCCCGGTGCCCGGGACCCACCCCGGAGCCGCCCAGGACCGCTTCGAGGAGTGCCCCGCCATGCCCGCTGCCCACCGCAAGGCCGCCGCGTTCGCCACCGCCGGTGTCGTCGGTGTCGCCGCACTCGCCCTGACCGCGTTCGGCGCCGGGCCGGCCGCGGCGCACGGTTCGATGGGGGACCCGGTGAGCCGGGTGGCGCAGTGCTACGCGGAGGGCCCCGAGAGCCCGAGGTCGGCGGCCTGCGGGGCGGCGGTCACGGCCGGCGGCACGCAGGCGCTCTACGACTGGAACGGCATACGGATCGGCGACGCGGCCGGCCGGCACCGGGAGCTGATCCCGGACGGCAAGCTGTGCAGCGCGGGCAACGAGGCGTTCAAGGGCCTCGACCTGGCCCGCGCCGACTGGTCGGCGACGCGCGTGCGCGCCGGCTCGTACACCTTCGAGTACCGGGTGACGGCCCCGCACAAGGGCACCTTCGAGGTGTACGTCACCAAGGCCGGTTACGACCCGTCCCAGCCGCTCGCCTGGGACGACCTCGACCTCGCGAACCCCGTCGCTACGGCCACCGACCCGGCCGCGTCGGGCGGCTTCTACACGTTCTCCGGCACTCTCCCGCAACGCTCCGGCAAGCACCTGCTGTACGCGGTCTGGCAGCGCTCGGACAGCCCGGAGGCGTTCTACTCCTGCTCGGACGTCGCCTTCGGCGGCACCGGCACCGGCACGGGCACGGGCACGGGCGACGACACCTCCTCCCCTCCCCCGAGCGCCTCCGCGCCCTCCGATGAGCAGATCGAGGACGGTACCGACGAGTCGACCGTCGAGCACGGCGGCCACGGCGGCCACGGCGACGACGACGCGAGCACGGCGACGGACCCGACACCGAAGGCGTCCGCGAAGGCCGCGTCCGACGACGCGTCACCGACCGCGAAGTCGACGAGCGACGAGTCGGCCGCGGGAGCCGTCACCGCCGGCCTCGCGGAGCCCGCCGGAGGCAAGGAGGGCCTCGCCGACACCGGCGGCGAGGGAGTGACCCCGTACGTGGCCCTGGGCGGCGCGGCCGTCCTGGCGCTCGGCTCC
Organism: Streptomyces sp. NPDC057474; assembly: GCF_042802555.1. NCBI lineage: Bacteria > Bacillati > Actinomycetota > Actinomycetes > Kitasatosporales > Streptomycetaceae > Streptomyces > Streptomyces sp. NPDC057474. The sequence goes on from NZ_JBHVDX010000008.1 coordinate 98,112, forward strand.
TCCCTTCTC